>NZ_CP011270.1:1887500-1935000 GCF_001610835.1 Planctomyces sp. SH-PL14
GGGCGGCCAGTCCCTGGTCGAACGTCGGGAGGTTCTTCCGCATGTGAGTGAAATTGTGGCCGTGCGTGTCCCAGAAGCCGTAAGCCACGGTGACGACGCGGACCCCGGCCTCGACGAGCCGCCGGGCAACCAGCAGCTGCTCATTCCAGAGCGGCGCCCCGTCTCCCTGGTGCTTGGAGGAGCCGACGCCGTACCGGTCGCGCGTCCCCGAGTCTTCCTTCGCCACATCCATCGCGTCGACCAGCCGGGACGACGTCAGGACGCCGAACGCCTTGCGGTAGCTCTCGGACAGCGTCGAGACGCGGTCGGTTTCCCGCCGGAGCTGGTCCAGTTCGCTGAGCAGCGACTGCCGCTTCTGGAACTGCGGCGACTCGATGAACCGCAGCTTCATGCTCGCCAGGTCTTCGCCGTCGGCCCGGACCTGGTCGAACGCGGCCCCCAGGTAACCGGCCCCGTAGCTGTTGTAGGGCTTGTGCTGCATCCGCGGGAACAGGTCGACGAACGGCGGAATGACCGGATCGGTCGGGCCGAGCGCCTTCGAGACGCACGAGCCGAAGTTCGGCCGCCGCTCCCGCTGCGTCTGGTCCATCGTGTAGCCGGTCAGGCTCTGGAAGCTCGAGTGCTCGTCCCGCTGGCCGACGACGGAGCGGATCACGCTGCAGCGGTCCATGACTTCCGCCAGCCGCGGCATCAGCTCGCAGACCTGCATCCCCGGAACGGAGGTCGCGATCGGACTGAACTCGCCGCGAATCTCAGCGGGCGCGTCGGGCTTGAGGTCAAAGCTGTCCTGATGGGCCAGCCCGCCCGACAGGTACACCATGATAACCGCTTTGTGGCTCCGCTTGCCCGAGGCCGTCTCAGCCCGAACCAGGTTCTCCAGCGTCAGTCCGCCCACGGCCAGCGTCCCCGCCTGCAGGAACGATCGCCGGGAAACCCCGTCACAGAAGCGTGACGACGAACGAGCGCGGGAACCGAGGAGATTGAGCATAGGAAGGCGGGGGCGAGCGCAGGCGGGCCAACAAATCAACGTTCACTGAATCATAGAGAGGATCGGAATCCGACTGCAAATCGCTGGAGGCGATCCCGGTGCAACGGGGCGGGTGTCGCCGAGAGGGAGCGGAAGGGAGGGCTGTCGAGGTTGAACGTCCTCGGCTCCTCCTCTCTGCCGCCTCCGTCTCTCCGGCGTTCAAGTTCTTCCGGCGTCCTGGCCCCGGCTCTACAGCCCGACCACCGTTCCCGGCCCCAAGAACAACAGCCGCGCCGCAATCCGCTCGGCCCCCAGCCCGTAGATCCGCCCGACCGCCCGGCGGTACAGCGCCATCTGCCCCCGATACGCCTCCACCTTATCGCGAATCGCGGCCTGACCCGCTTCAACAACATCGGTCTTGAAGTCCAGGATTTCCGCCGCAACCACGCGGCCTCCCCGGCGGAACAGCACCAGCCGGTCGATCGTCCCCGCGATCAACTCCCCCTCATCGATCACTGCCAGCCGCCGCTCCGTCGCGACCTCCAGCTCAAAGGGGCCGCCCCGCAGCTCCTCCAGAACGTCCGCTGCAAAAGAGGTCCCCTCCAGTCGTGAATAGGCCCCCTTCGTCAACGCATCGGCAATCGGACGCGGCCCGACCGCCTCGGCCCGGAGCGTCGCCCGGAAGTCGGCCGGACTCCGTTCCACGAGCGCCGGCACCGCCCCCCGAGCCCGCGAAATCTCGCGGATCTGTTCGTCACCGGGGACCGTCTCGTCGAGCCACGTCACCTTCTCGAACCACGCGTGGTACAGCGTCCCGCGATCGAGCGCCTCGCTGGTCCCGAGCCGCAGTACCCCGCTAAGCCGAACCCGTTCGGTGCGTTCCTCCTTCGCCCGCGAGGGGGTAACGCGATGCAGCCCGCGGCGGCGTCCCCCCTCGGCCGGAGCAAAGCGGACGACGTCGTCTTCCGGAGGAGACACTGGCGACGGCACCTGGGCTGTCTCGACCTTCGGAGCGTGGGCAGCCGCCCACTCGGGATCCCCCGCCTCGTAGATCACCTGCCCCGGCAGTGGCGGCGTGCACTCGGAGAGGGCCGCCCGGACCAGACCGGCAAAGGTCTTGGGAGTCGATTTCTCGTTCGGGTTCGGGCGGACGATCATGTGCAGCGCATGGACCGCCCGCGTCAGCATGACGTACAGGATGCAGAGCGCCTCGGTCACCTCTCGCGCCTCCGCTTCCCGGAAGACCCCTTGCAGCGCCGGCGGCAGCAGGGAGACGTGCAGCTTGTCGCGGTACAGCAGCACGCAGTCGGGGGGTTGTGTGGCGGATGGGACCCGGTAGACGTGAGACGGCGTGACCGGCCGCAGGTCCTTGTCCAGCTCCGGCAGGACCACGATGTCGAATTCCAACCCCTTCGACTGGTGAATGTTCATGACCCGGATTCGGGCCTCGGTCGGATCCTGAACCTTCTGGGTCTCGACGTACTCGACAAAGTCCGTCGGACGGAGCGTCGCCTGGAGCTCGAACGCCGCCGCCTGATCGACCAGCTGCCGCAGCCGCCGCCCGTCCCGCGGCCCGCACGTCGGCATCAGCTCCAGGGCAATCCGGTAGAGCGTGCGGGAGTACCCCTCATCCACGAGCTGCGTCCTGAGCTGCGTCGCCAGCCGCTCCGCCCCCTCGTCATCGTCATGGTCCGTGAACCCGTACAGCGGACCGAGCGGCGAGTGGGCGACATGGAACCGGGCGACCGCATGCCCGGGGTGGTCGGCCAGCCGGAAGAGCGACAGGACGAGCTGCACCGCCGCGGAGTCGGTGAGCGGGCTCCCCCCTTCCTCGCTCGCCTCGACATGCCGCCGCTGGAGCTTGTGGACGATCCGCCCCACCGTGCCGTTCGTCCGGACCAGGACACCAATCGTCGCCTCGGGGGACTTCGCCGCCAGTTCCGCCACGCGGTCCGCCGTGAATTCGAGCAGATCGTCCTCGGACACCTCCGGCTCGTCGCCCGCCTCCTCCCCTTCACCGGTTGGAGCCGGCGGCAACGGCGGACACTCCAGCCGGACGTAACCCGGAAGATGGCCTCGGGCAGTCCGGTGTTCGGGAAAAGCCTTGCTGAACAGCTCGACCGCCCGCGCGAAGGTGTCGAGGTTCGAGTGCCGCGGGATTCCTGCGAAGACCTTATTGACGGTTTCGATCACCAGCGGCGCGGAGCGATAGCTCTCGTCGAGCGGCCGCCGGGCCACCCCCGCCAGCTCCTCCTCAATGGCATCAAAGATCGCCGCCAGTCCCCCCCGCCAGCCGTAGATCGCCTGCTTGGTGTCGCCGACGCAGAAGAACGACGTCCCCTCGCCGCTCACGACCGTCTGGGCGAAGGGGCGAAGGACGTCCCACTGCGCCGGCGAAGTGTCCTGAAACTCATCGAGGAGTAGATGGTCGATCCCGGCGTCGAGGCGATAGGCGAGCGAATCCGCCGAGCGGCCGGAGAGATGCCGGGCGAGCCGGCGGGTGACGTCCTCGAAGCGGTACCCCCGCTGCTCCCGCTTGAGCTCTTCGTAAGCGGCATGGAACCGGTCGAGCAGCTCGCGGGTCGCCTGATTCTGATGGGCCCAGGGGACGATCAGCGCCGCCCGGGCGTGCTCCATCAGCGGCCCGTAGACCTCGACGAGCGGATCGGGAATCGCCTTCCGCATGTAGACGAGGTCATCCTGAACGATCTTCCCGGCGATCCCCTTCTGCAGGAACGATTCCCAGTCCCCGGTCCGGGCCCGCTCCAGGTCTTCGTTGCGGGCCTTGAGATGCGCCGCCCCTTCGACCGGATACGACTGCAGCGCCGCGAGGGCCGCCGCCAGTTCCTCCTCGGGAAGGAACGCCAGGAGCGGGAACGGCGACCAGGCCGCCGCCTCGGTCATGAGGTAGGTCTGGTAGTGGTTCGCGATCGCGTCGGAGATCAGCCCCTGCACGCTGCGGACGACGCGCCCCTTCGCGAGCCGGTTCATGAGCAGGACCACAGAGTCGGTCGTCTCGTCACGGAGCATCGCCTCGGCGGCCTGCATCCGGAACCGGCGGTCTTCGACGTCGTCGATCATCCGCCAGCCGGGCGGAAGCCCCAGCTCCAGCGTGAAGCTGGTGGCGAGCTTCGAGAAGAAGCTGTCGAGCGTGCTGACCCGCATCCGGTGCAGGTGCCGCGTCATCTCCTTCAGCAGCCGGAGGGAGTCCGGCTGCCGGAGCGGAGGATCGCCGACAAAGGCCGCCAGTTCCTTGAGGTCTTTCTCCCGCAGCCCGGCGCGGGCCAGCCGCAGGAGGATCCGCTCCAGGATCTCCCCCGCCGCCTTGCGGGTGAAGGTCGTCGCCAGAATCCGATCCGGCGGAGACTCCCGGAGCCGCGCGATGTACTGGTTCGAGAGCTGGAACGTCTTCCCTGAACCGGCCGAGGCCCGGATGATCCAGTGCCGCGGGGCGGACTGGACCTCGACGGCCTGCTTCGGGACGACGGCGGGCTCGCCGGAAACGGGCCCCTCCGCGCTGGCCGACGCCGTTCCCTGGGATGCCTTGGAGCGAGAGGACGAACGGGGAGTCATCGGATCGGCCGCCTCCTGATCTCACGGACGAATCCGGCCCGTGTCGCACCTGCCCCTCGGCAGTCGCCCTCCTCGGCCGCTGATCTGCGTCCATCTGCGTTCATCTGTGGCGACTCCCTCATGTAGAGACGAAACCGGCCACAGATGGACACGGACAAACACAGATCCAGAAACAGCCGCCGTCTACTTCGTCTCGCGCCACAGCCAGCGCATCGAGTCCGGCAGGATCGCCGCGCCGTGCGTGTCGTTGTGGCCGCCGGTGCCGTACACGAAGTCATAGTCGTACTTGGCGAACTTCAGCGCCGCCGCCATCTCCTGGTTGGCGAGGGGCCAATTGCCGTGCGCGTTGTCGAGGTCCCCCGAGCCATCCTGGAGGAAGACCCGGATTGGCTTCTTGGGGGTCTTGCGGATCAGGGCGTGGTAGACATGTCCGCCGCGGATGTTCGTGAAGCTCCCGACGTGCGAGAGGACCTTGCGGAACTGATCGGGCCGCTCCCAGGCGACCGTCCAGGCACAGATCCCGCCGGAGCTGATCCCGCAGATCGCCCGGCGGTCCGGGTCGTCGGTCAGCTTGCAGGTCTTGCCGACCTCGGGCAGGATCTCCTCCAGGAGAAACCGGGCGTACTGATCGGAGAGGGTGTCGTATTCGAAGCTGCGGTTCTCCGGGGCCGGGTCCCAGCCCCGCTTCTCCGGCAGCGTTTCCTTCTTGTGGCCGGGGTCGATGAAGATCCCGATCGTGACCGGCATCTCCTTCTTGTGGATCAGGTTGTCCATGACGATCGGGGCCCGGAACTTCCCCTTCTCGTTGACGTAGGAGTGGCCGTCCTGGAAGACCATGACGGCGGCGGGCTCCTTGCCCGTGTACTGCGCCGGGACGTAGACCGAATAGCGGCGGACCGTCCCCGGGAAGATCTGGCTCTTCCACTCGTGGTCGGTCACCTTGCCGACCGGGACTCCCTCGTGCCGCTCGGAATCGGGACCGAGCTTGTACTCTTCATCTCCGCCCCAGACGTGGGCGGGTAGGATCAGAAGGAGAGTCCACAGGAGCAGGTGTCGCATCGGAGCGCTTCCGGAGTCAGACAGAAACGGGATCGGGACGAACAGGAACGCTACCGTCTCGTCCGGTCCCCGAAAAGCGGACGAACTCTTCGAACGTTCCTTCGCGTCCTACGGACTGGATCCTCCCTCCGAGCGGTTCGATTCGGTCTTCCGAACTGGCGGCCTGTTGGCGATCTGCACAGAATGGCCCGATGACCGCCGTTCATCGCCTCGCGTCCTCTCCTGCATCCTTTTTCCCATCTCCTGCGTCCCGTCTGATGAAATCGGTTCTCACTCGCCGGGTTGCGTTCCCGGTGCTCGCGCTGCTCGTGGCGGGGATCGTCTGGTCCACGGGCCAGCGGGCGGCTCCTCCCGATGGCCCCGTCCCTGCCGAGGGAACGATCCAAATGGCCGCGGTCGATAAGCCGACCGCGGACTCCGATCCGGCCGTCCCCGCTCCCGACCGTCCGGGAGAGGACTGGCCCTGTTTTCTGGGCCCGCAGCAGACCGGTCATTCCTCCGAGACCGGACTCCTCGAGTCCTGGCCCGCGGACGGCCCGCCCGTGGTCTGGAAGCGGGAGGTCGGAACCGGTTACAGCGCGCCGTCAATCGCCGGCAACCGGCTGGTGATGCATCACCGCCGCGGGAACGAAGAGATCATCGAATGCCTGAGGGCCGATACGGGCGAGCCGCTGTGGACGCACAAGTATCCCAGCCGGTTCCGCGATCCGTACGGCTACAACAACGGTCCCCGCTGCTCGCCGGTCCTCACGGACTCCAGCTGCTACACCCTCGGCGCGGAGGGAGCTCTCGTCTGCACGTCGCTCCGCGACGGCAGCGTCTGCTGGCAGCGTCCGCTGCAGAAGGATTTCGAGATTCCCGAAGGGTTCTTCGGGATGGGGTGCTCGCCGATCATCGACGAAGGCCGGCTGATCGTCCTCGTCGGAGGACAACCCGATTCGGGGGTGGTCGCGTTCGATCTCCACTCGGGGAAGACCGTGTGGCAGGCGGTCGGGAAAGCGACCTGGGACGGCGTCCCGACGAACGGTGGCGATCCCGATCCGTATGCGTGGACCGGCGATGAGATGCTGATCAGCTACTCGTCGCCGCTGGTCGCCACGATCCATGGGCAGAAGCACCTCCTCTGCCTGATGCGGCAGGGGCTGGTGTCGCTCGATCCCGCGTCGGGGCAGGAGCGGTTCCACTACTGGTTCCGGCCGCGGGTCCATGAGTCGGTCAACGCGGCGCGGCCGGTGGTGATGGAGGACCGGGTCTTCCTTTCCGCGGCGTATCGGCTTGGTTCCGCCATGCTGAAAGTCCAGCCGGGGGGCGCGACCTACGAAGTGCTGTGGAAGAATCCCCGCAACATGCTGGCCCACTGGTCGACTCCGCTGGCGGTCGGCGAGGACCTGTACGGGTTCAGCGGGCGGCATGAGGAAGAGGGGGAGCTGCGGTGTATCGATGCGGCGACCGGGGATGTCCGGTGGCAGACATCGGGCTGGGACCGACCGCTCAACGACCTCTCGCAGAATCCGCAGACCGGAGAGATTCAGGATGCGAAGACGAAGCAGGCGATTCCGTATCCATTCGTAGGCCGCGGTTCCAAGATCTTTGCCGATGGCAAGTTCATCATCCTGGCGGAGCGGGGGGGGACGCTGATCCTGGCGAAGCCGTCGGCGGAGAAGTACGTCGAGGTCTCGCGATGCGCGATTGCGGGGATGCATTATCCGAGCTGGACGGGGCCGGTGCTGTCGCGCGGGCGGCTGTATCTCCGTTGTGAAGACGCCTTGGTTTGCCTGGACCTGAGGAAGGTCGACGCGCCCCGCTGAGTTGACGACTCGAACCGCGTCCCCGCCGGCGCGACTCGGATAGCTCAAACCCAACGTGCGACGGCTGCTGGGGTCAAGGGGGCCTCGCCCCCTTGCCGCCGGAGGCGCTTCCATGAGGAACCGCGGTACGCAACGGACGTCCGCTTTGTGGTACCGGCGTTGAGGACTCACCGCTCGCTCTGGAATCCCCGCGTGTTCGTGAGGGGGGCATACGACACGCTGTCCGCGCTTGGACACGCACTCCTTCCGATGGTTCCCGACGAGACAGGCCTCCGGCGGGCAAGAGGGCGTTGCCCCCTTGCATCCCCCACCAGGGTCGCCCCTGGACCCGGCAGGGGTTTCACCTTGAGCTGCACCCTGGGTTGACCGGACCAGCCTGTTTGCGACCATCACCACTGGTCCACAGGAGTTCGGCAACATGCTGCGTTTAACGTTCGACGACAATGGCACCTCGCATGGCGACCTGCGACTCCAGTTCGGCAAGTTCGCCCGGACCGGAGACAGCTACTACCTCGGACTCGACACCGGCATCGAACCCGCCGACGACAGCCGGCCGGCCAAGATCCAGGCCGTCCTCCGACACCTCCTGGAACAGTGGTCCGAACGACTTCGCCACCTCGCGGACGAAGAAACAACCTACCTGCCATTCGAGTTCAGCGACGAATACACCGGCTGGCTGCGCTGCCGCCGCCAGGGCGAGAACGTCCAGGTCGACATCGGATGGTCCATGCTCCCCGGCTACGAGGTCCGCCCCAGCGAGTTCCACGCACACCCGTTCCGCGTCCCCGACTTCGACCCCATCCCCGACGCCGGCGAGCAGGAAGTCCCCCTCGCCGAACTCCTGGCCGACATCGCCGCCAACCGCACCGACGTCGTCGACCTCCATCCCCCAGTCACCGATCCCACATCGATCTTCGAACACTACCGCGGCAGCTACGGCTCGGAACTCCTGACCGCCGCCGTCTGCCACTTCAACGTCCTCGGACTCCTGTCGCGGGAAGCGATGGACTTCGAGACCCTCCGCGGAGCAATCGGACTCCAGAAGCGGTCCGCCGTCGTGCTCATCACGGCGCTGCGTGCGATGGGGCTGATCCGAACAGATGCCGAGGGGAAACTCGCCCTGACGACGCTCGCCCGCCAGCACCTCGTTCCAGGCCACACCTACGACATCGGCGACTACATCGGCCTCTCCGCGACCGCCCCCGGTGTCCTCGAAATGGTCGAGCGACTCCGCTCCGGCAGGCCGCGGCAGAACGACGGCGCGGGGGTCGCCTTCATCTATCGCGACGGCACCGCCTGCGCCATGGAGTCGACCGAGCAGGCCCGGCATTTCACGCTGGCCCTCGCCGGCCGGGCCCGCAACGTGGCCCCGGTCCTGGCGGAGAAGGTCCCGCTCGGGTCGGCGCGGACGCTCCTCGACCTGGGCGGGGGAACCGGGATCTATTCCATCGCGTTCCTGAAGCGGAATCCGCACCTGGCCGCGACGGTCCTCGACCGCCCGGAAGTCCTGCGGATCGCCGAAGAGTTCCGGACGCGCTATCAGGTCGAAAACCGACTCGATCTCGTCGCGGGGGACATGCTCACCGACGATCTCCCCAAGAGCGACGTGATCCTGCTCTCGAACGTCCTCCACGACTGGGACGAGGAGCAGTGCGCGGATCTCGTGGCCCGCTGTGCCGCGGCGCTTAAGCCGGGAGGCCGCATCCTCGTCCACGACGTCTTTCTGAGCGACGCCCTCGACGGCCCTCTCCCGGTGGCGCTGTACTCGGCCGCCCTCTTCACCCTCACGGAAGGCCGGGCCTACAGCGTGGCCGAATACCGAACGTGGCTGGAAGCGGCCGGTCTGACGGTGACCGGGCCGACTCCCACGCTCGTCCACTGCGGCGTGCTCGAAGCCTTTGGCCAACGTACGGATACATGGGGCCGCGGAGGGCTATCGCTCGCCTAGAGCCGCCGTTGCCCGCGCGCAGAACAAAGCACGGAGAGACGAACGCAATCGTTCGCCTCCCCGCGCTCGTGACCTCGACGTTCCACCTCTACCGGTGCATCTCCCACCACCGCGGCGGCTGGGGACGCTCGAACAGCAGAAGTCCGCAGCAGAGCCCAATGGCGAGCCCCGCGCCGAATGCTCCTCCCAGGGAGGCCATCGGCCGTTCGGCCACGGTGTCGCGAGCCTGACGCCATGCCTCGCGGGCCGGTTCAGCCACGCGGCGCGACGCGTCCGCCGCGAAGTCCGAAGCCGAGCTCATGACGCGGCTGAGCAGACCGCCGCTCTGTTGCGCGATCTCATCAATCGCCGCTTCGATTTCGTGGAGCGGCATCTCCGTTTTCTGATTGACCAAGGCAACCAGCTTCCGCGAATCGCCATCGATCGCCCGCAGATCGTCCTCCGTAATCTCAGACCAGCGTTTCCGGATCGCCTGCCGGATCGAGTTCCACCGGTCGGCGACCTGTTCCTGCATTCGGTTCTCAGGCATGACATTGTCTCTCGGGGTTAGGGGCCGCTCTTGCGGATAGGAGTATGCGATTGGTTGCTGGCTCGCCCGACGGCGTGATTGCCGACCGGACAAACTCGAGGGTCATGTTCTCGCGGCACTGGGAACTTGCTTACCAGAACGTCCATAACAACGTGCTGGTACGACTTGCCTCTGGCCGGCGACAGCAACGGCTGATGCAATCGACGTGCCCCAGCGAATCGAGCCGCGTCGCGATTCGGCTGACAAGATTGCCAACCGCATCCGAGGTCGGAACAATCCGGGCAGGGCACCGTACGAGGAGAGAGTCATGCCTTCTTCTGAGACTGCGGATCGCTACTACCGTCCGTCGGGCCGCGTGCCGTTCACCGGGACGCTCCTCATGCTCGTCCTCGGGATCGCTGGGGTCTTTCTGCTGGCCCCGGTGTATGCCGCCGCCGATTACCACGCGCAGTACGACAAGCTTCGCATGCTGGCGATCATGGCTTACGCGGGGCTGACCGGGGGGTGGGTCTACCTCTGTGCCCGGATCGGGAAGATCCGCAGCCGGTTCTTCGCCGGGCTGGTGGGGTTCGTTATCGGCGTGGCGGCCCTGCACTTTGCCTGGGTCTGGTTCTTGTGTGTGCTGTTTGGCTGGGACCTCCAGGTGCTGTGGATGGCCCCGTTCTCGCTGTGGGAGGCGGTGAAGGAACTGGGGAATGCCGGGATCTGGACCCGCGACGGCCGGGTGATCGGCCCGACCGAGCAGTTCCTGTGGTGGGGGGGTGAGGCGCTGGCGATCATTCTGGCTTCGACGATCATTGCCGCGCAGCAGACCCGCCCGTTCTGCGAAGGGTGCAACTCCTGGACGTCCAAAGGTGTCGAGCACTCGTTTACGCCGGTGCTGGCCCCCGAGCTCAAGGCCGAGCTGGAGCAGGAGGAGTATTCCCGGTTGCGGGACCTGATCCGCAAGCCGGGGAGTCCCGCGGCTTCGGCGGTCGCCACGGTCTATTCGTGTCCGCACTGCGATGAGGCGCACTATCTCGACATTGCGGTGGTCTTGAAGGAGGGGGAGAACCAGTCCCGCACGGTCGTGATTGACCAGTTGTGGATCGGTCCGGAGGTCGTTGACTGGCTGAAGAATCCGGGGCAGTTCGATGAATCGGAAGCGGCGACGCAGCCCGTTGCTGTTCCGCCGGTGGAGGTTCCGGGGAACGCCGAATCCCAGGCGTAGGGCCAACCGGGGTCCAGGGGGAACCCCTGGTGGGGGCTGCAGGGGGGCGAAGCCCTCATGCCCGCCGGAGGCCTGGCCGTCGGGAGATGTCTGAAAGAGTACGTGCCCAAACGCGGACACGGTGTCGTATGCCCCCTCGCTAACCCGCGACGTTTCCAGAGCGAGCAGTGAGTCCTCAACGCCGGAACCACAAAGGGGACATCCGTTGTGTACCGCGGTTCCTCACAGGAAGTGCCTCCGGCGGCAAGGGGGCGTGGCCCCCTTGACCTACCCCTTTAAAGGTGATCTTAACTGGCGACCGCAGGGGTGGTTACGACGTTTTGCCTCCATTGACTCCGCAGTTGACAATTCGAGAGGTTCTTGGTCTCGAAGAGACAGGCAGTCGACATCCGCGTTAAGTCCTGGGGAAACTGGCCTGGAAATTACGAAGCTTGTTGATCTAACGCATTGTATCTGCCAGGCACCTTTAAAGGGGTACCCCCTTGACCCCAACCTGCCGTCGCACGTTGGGTTTGAGCTATCAAGCCGCGCCGGCAAGAACGCGGTTCAAGCCGCCGATCGCTCAGCACACCATTGGCGTGACAGACGGAGCGTCCCATAATGCGTAGATGAACGTCCCACTGGAACTCCACGATCGCCTCCAGGCTGAATACAAAGCCCTCAACCGAGGCGCCCTCCTCTTCCCGCCCGCCGACCCGTTCTGGATCGAACTCACGGGCCGCGACCGGGCCTCGTTCCTCCACAACTTCTGCACGAACGACATCAAGAAGCTCGCAGCCGGATCGGGCTGCGAAGCATTCCTGACCAACATCAAGGGCCGGATCCTCGAACACCTGTTTGTCTTCGCCGGCGACTCCGCCCTCTGGATCTCCGGGACACCCGGCCGCGAAGCGACCGTCGCCGAACACCTCAAGCGATACCTCATCACCGAAGACGTCGAGATCCACCGCCGCTCCCACGACTGGACCACTCTCCGTCTCGCCGGAGCCAAAGCGGGCTCGATCGTGGAGCGCCACGCCGGCCAGGGAAGCTCGGAGTGGAAGAACCTCCAGCACGCGCGAGGCGTCGTCGAAGGAGCCGACGTCCTGATCGCCCGGCAGGACATCGGCGCCGTCCCAAGCTGGATCGTCGTCGCTCCCAAAGATCACGCCGAGCAACTCCACGAGGTCTTCCTCCGCGACGGCGCCCAAGCCGGCGATCCCGGGATCTGGGACGCCCTGCGGATCCAGGCCGGTTGGCCCCTCTGCGGTGTCGACATCACCGAGGACAACCTCGCCCAGGAGGCCCGCCGGACCCCCGTCGCCATCAGTTTCACCAAGGGGTGCTATCTCGGCCAGGAGCCGATCGCCCGGCTCGACGCCCTGGGACACGTCAACCGGGAGCTATGCGTCGTGGAGACCCGCGACTCCGGCGCCCCGCACCCCGGCAGCCTGGACGTAACCGATGAAAGCGGCGTCCCGATGGGGCTGATCACATCAACCGCCTGGCATCCCGGCACGCAGTCCTCGTGGGGCCTCGCCGTCCTGAAGACCGCGGTCAGCCGGGAAGGGACCGCGGTCCGGATCGGGAAGGACGGGGTCCCCGGCCTGGTCCACGCCCCGGTGCTGCCCCCCGCTCCGTAAGCCACTTCCCCTGAGCCCCGTCCCCGATTGCCGGGATACGGAAAAGAGGCCTCGGTCGGCCGCGGCTCTTGCCTCGCTCTTCGTTTTCCAGTTCGATCCCCTGCGGTTTTCCCCCGGACTCCCCCTCCGTCCTCCTCAAACTGTTCCGCCTCAGCCCTCCCGTGAATCTCGAAGAAATCCAGCGTCGCATTCCCCATCGCCCCCCCTTCCTGTGGGTCGACGAAGTCCTTTCGCACGACGAAACCAGGCTCCACGCGAAAACGTTCCTCTCGCCGGACCTCGACGTCTTCCGCGGCCACTATCCGCATTTCCCGGTCTTTCCAGGGGTCCTGCTCTGTGAGTCAGCCCTCCAGGCGGCCGCCATCCTGGTCTCGACGCTGCTCCCGCCCGGGGGCGACCAGGTCCCGGTCGCCACGCGGATGAACGAGGTCCAGTTCCGGCAACTCGTCCGCCCGGGGGACACACTCGACATCGAAGTCGAGATCACCGAGCGCCTCGGAAACACCTTCTTCTTCAAGGGGAAGGTCTCAACCAACGGGAAAGTTAGCGTACGACTGATTTTTGCCGTTACGCTTGCGGCTCCTCAGTCTTGAGGGAATCGGGCCGATGCTCTGGAGATTCCTGAGAAACTACGCCGAGCGGCATCAACATCCCGCCAATCGGTTCTTTCACGTCATCGGTCTGCCGGTGACCTTCGTCCTACCGGTGGTTCTCCTCACCCAAAATCGACCCGGGTGGGCATTTGCCAGCTTTGTCGGCGGGTACTGTCTGCAATTTGTCGGTCACGCATGTGAGGGAAACGACGCAGGGGAGGTAATCCTGGTCAAGCGCGCGCTGGGCCTCCCCTACACTGATGTTGTCGACCCGGCGAAACGATCATCGAATCCGAAATAGGCCGTCGATACTTCCCCTGACGGACCTTCCGTGAGTGCCGATTCATCCATGAATCCGGCGCGGAGGGACCGTGGCGACCAGGAGGGTCGTCCTGGAGTCATTCAGGGAGAAGCTGCCATGGTGAGACGGCGTCGTTTCTTCGCCGGAGCAATCTCGTCCGCGGCATTGGGCACGCTGCTGTTCGCCGGCTGCAATCGCAATCCCGCCGCCGTGCGGTTCCTGGGAGAGCCGGACCAGGACTACTACCGCCGTCACGCGACGGAGGTCGATTTCCCCAACGTCTCCAACGTGAATCCGGAGACGGTCACCGGGACCGAGCCGCCGCACACGATCGACGCCAAGGAGAAGTGGGAGCCGCGTGAAATCACTCTCATGGAGGTGATGCACATCGGGCTCCAGAACAACGACATCATCCGCAGCGCCGGGCAGTTCCTCGTCCAGGGGAGTCCGCTCTATACCGCCGGCGAGCGGGTCCCGTCGGTGTACGACCCGGCGATCCAGGAGACGGGGGTCCTGTTCGGCGGACGCGGCGTGGAAGCGGCCCTGGCCGACTTCGACGCCAACTTCACGACGAACATCCTGTTCGGCCAGAACGACGTCTTCCCGAACTCGACCGGTCTTCCCCGGCAGTACCGGCAGGACACCGGGGCCCTCAACGCCTCGCTCTCCAAGAACTTCGCCCACGGGGGCGTGATCGGGGTCACGCACAACGCCAACTACCTGGCGCAGCCGATCCCCGGGCAGACCTACAACTCCTCCTACGCCGGCAACCTGGGGGTCAACTACCAGTTGCCCTTGATGGCCGGAGCGGGCACCGAGTTCACCCGTATCGCCGGTCCGATCGCCCGATCGTTCGGGGGGATCTCCGGGGTGTCGCAAGGGGTCGTGATCGCCCGAATCAATCAGGACATCGCGGTCGCGGACTTCGAGAACAACGTCCGGTTCCTGATCCAGGACATTGAGAACTGCTACTGGGACCTGTACCTCGCCTACCGCGCCTTTGACGCGGGGGTCGTCGCCTACGAGTCGGCTCTCGAAACGTGGCGATACACCCAGAAGCGGGCGGCCGGTGGGGAAGGTCTGCCGGCCGACGCCGCGCAGGCTCTCGACCAGCTCTACCTGACGAAGACCGCTTCGGAGAACGCCCGGTCGGCGATCTACAGCCGCGAGACCGCCCTCCGGCGGCTCATCGGTCTGCCGGTCAACGACGGCTGCATCCTCCGTCCCGCGGACGCCCCGGTCTCGGTGCAGCTCGTTCCGGACTGGTATACCAGCATGAACGAGGCGCTCACCTACCGGGTCGAGCTCCGCCGTCAGAAGTGGAACGTCAAGAGCCTCGAGCTCCAGCTCCGGGCCGCCCGCAGCCTGACCCGGCCGCGGCTTGACGCTCTCGCCGGGTACCAGATCAACGGCTTCGGCGACGATCTGCTGGCGTACAACGGCCAGAACAACATGTACAGCTCGATCCTGACCGGGGAAGGGCAGGCCTGGAGCCTGGGCGCGCAGTTCAACATGCCGCTCGGCTTCCGCTCCGCCCACGCCCAGGTCCGGAACTATGAGATCCGGCTGGCCAAGGCCCAGCAGCTCCTCAAGGTCGAAGAGGAGGAAGTCTCGCACGAGCTGGCGGCCGCCTTCCAGGAGCTGACCCGCTCCTACGCCGCGGCGAAGTCGAACCTGAACCGCTACCTGGCCGCGGAGGACAACCTCCGCCTCACGCTGCCTCTGTACGAGGAAGGTGCGGCGGCGGTCGACATCGTGGTCCGGTCTCAGACCCGCCGGGCCGAGGCGATCGTGGCGTACTACAGCAGCCTTGTGGACTACAACAAGTCTCTTGTGAACCTCCAGTTCCGCAAGGGGACGATCCTGGAATACAACAGTGTCCGGATCACGGAAGGTCCCTGGGCGGCTGACGCGTACATCGATGCGGAACGCCGGCATCTGGAGCGGAGCTACGGGATCGACGTGAGCGATCGGGTTCATGTCGAGCCGGAAGAGTTTGCGACTCCGGCGCCGACGGGGAATGTGCACTTCACGACGCCTTCGGCGACGATGTTGTCCGAGCCGGGTCCGAGTCCGGCGGAGGAGATTGGACCGGTTCCGGCGGCTCCGCCGGTCGATCCGGTTCCGCCGAAGCCGGCACCTCCGGCTGTGCCGTAAACTGCGAGCACTCTGCAGATTCGCGATCAAACGAACCCCGAATGACCTTCGGGGTTCGTTTCGTTTGTGGCGAGCGTCCACCTGAGCCGGGTCCAGGGGCACCCTGGTGGGGGATGCAAGGGGGCAACGCCCTCTTGCCCGCCGGAGGCCCTCTCGTCGAGAGATGTCTGAAACGCGCCGTGTCCAAACGCGGGCAACGTGCCGTATGCCCCCACCTCAAACCCGTGGGGATTCCAAAACGAACGTCCGTTGCTTACCACGGTTCCTCATGGAAGTGCCTCCGGCGGCAAGGGGGCCTGTGTTGTTTCTTGGCCCCTTGACCCCAACCTGCCGTGGCACGTTGGGTTTGAGCTATCGCGTCGTGCCGGCAAGGACATGGTTCGCATATACCGGTTGAACTGTCCGCAACACCTGCCGTTCCCTTTCCGCATCCTCCGGCGTTGACGATTTCGGACTTCTCGACGTTTCTTCCCCGCATCATGGACGCCCCAAGCTAGGGTTGAATGGGGACCGGTCCGCACCGGGCCGCTCCCCGTTCGAATACGCACCGCTGACGGGACACGACATGCGCTATCTGGTGACGGGAGGGGCCGGCTTCATCGGCTCGCACATCGCAACACGACTGGTCGAACAGGGCCACGAAGTCCGAGTCCTCGACAACCTCTGCGCCGGCACACTCGACAACCTGGCCCACCTCGACGGCCGCTACGAGTTCCACCACGGCGACGTCGCCGACCCGGTTGCCGTCGACCGCGCCGTCTCCGGCGTCGACATCGTCTTCCACCAGGCGGCCCTCGCCTCCGTCCCCCTCAGCATCGAGCGGCCCCTCGATACCCACCGGGCCTGCGTCACGGGAACCGTCCACGTCCTCGACGCCGCCCGCCGCCTCGGCGTGAAGCGGGTCGTCTACGCCGGCTCCAGCAGCGCCTACGGCGACGCCCCCGAAATGCCCAAGCGGGAGTCGCACGTCCCCGAAGTCCTCTCCCCCTACGCCGCCGCCAAGCTGGCGGGCGAATACTACTGCCAGTCGTTCGCCGCCGCCTACGACCTGGAAGTCGTCCGCCTGCGGTACTTCAACGTCTTCGGCCCCCGCCAGGATCCCAAGAGCCCCTACTCGGCCGTCATCCCCCTCTTCGCCTCGGCCCTCCTCGAAGGCCGCACGCCGCGAATCTACGGCACCGGCGAACAGTCGCGGGACTTCGTCTTCGTCGAGAACGTCGTCGACGCCAACATCCTCGCCTCCCAGGTCCCCGGGGTCTCGGGGAAGGTCTTCAACGTCGCCAGCGGCACCACCATCAGCGTGGTCGAACTCCTCAAGAAGATCTGCGACCGCCTCGGCTATCCGTTCAATCCCGACTTCCTTCCCCCGCGAGCCGGCGACGTCCTGCACTCGTGGGCCGACATCTCCGCCACCCGCCGCGATCTGGGCTACCAGGTCCGGTTCAGCCTCGATGACGGCCTCGCCCGGACCCTGGAGTTCTATGTCGCGGCGGCCCGGAAGACTGCCGCTCCCGTCGCCTCCGCACCCGCTGCAGTCGTCCTGGCCTGACCAGGACCGGACGCCGCGGCCTTCCGCGGGCGTTCCGTGATCGAACGTTCTCCCCTTCGCCTCCGACCGCGCCATGACTCAGCCGAACCCCGCCTCCGCGAACGGAAACGAACTCGCTTTCGCGCCTCCCGGCCTGCAGGCCAGCAGCCTGCCGGGACGGTCGATCGACCTCGTCCGGTTCGTCCTGTCGATCTGGAAATGGCTCGCCCTGGGTCTGTTCGCCGGACTCACCCTGGGGGTCGTCTCCTATCTCATCATGGGGCCGGTCTACCGCGCCTCGACTCGCGTCCAGGTCTCGAAGAAGGCCTCGCTCCCGATCAACTCGCAGGAAGCCCGCCGCTATTCAGACCGCAGCCAGCACGTCCACTTCCTGACCAGCGACGCCATCGCGGCGATCGCCATCGAGAAGTACGGCCTCAAGGACATCCCCGGCATCGCCAACGCCCGCGACCCGCTGAAAGCGGTCTGGGAAGACGCGACCGCCAAGCTCGTCTCCGGCCAGGACCAGTCGTTCGACGCCATCATCGAAGTCGCCTACGAAAGCGCCGACAAGGCGGTCGCCAAGACCGTCGTCGAGGCGATCGTCAAAGCCTACGAAGACTGGCTCGGCCAGACGAAGGACAAGAACTCCGCCGACCTGTACGCCGCCCTCCAGGGCTCGCGAACCGCGCTGATCGACGACATCTCCAAGATGGAAGCGGCCTGGAAGGCGTGGCGCGACGCGTCCCCCTACTTCTACCCCACGCCGCCGGTCGTCACGGTCAACGGCGTCGCCACGCCGCAGATGAGTCCGCAGGCCCAGGCGCTCGACCGCGTCATCCGCGAACAGGAGTCGATCCAGACCCAGCGGGCCAACGTTCAGGGGAAGATCGCCACCCTCAAGAAGATGATCGCCGCCAACGAATCCCCGGATGAGATCCAGTTCTGGGTCATGCACGCCCTGTCGGCCGGCACCGGCGGCGGAGCGGAAGGGGGTGGAGGGGGCGGAGGCGGAGGTGGCGGCGTCCTCCAGGGACCGAGCGGCAAGGCGGAGCTCGACGGCCGGCTGCTGGCGGCGCGGCTCGTGGAAAGCCGGCTCTCTCAGCTCGTCGGCGACAACCACGCCGACCTCAAGAACGTCCGTTCCGAAATCACCACGATCCTCTCGGCCTACCGTTCGCAGGGGATCGTCGCGCCGACGATCGAGAAAGAAGATCTGGCGGCGGTCGCCCAGGGAGCCGCCGCGAAGTCCGGCAACAAGAAGGCGGGGGTCGACCTCCCGCACGTCTACCTCTACATCCTCGAAAGCCAGCTCGAAGAGTTCAAAATCCGCGAAGACCTCCTCGCCGCGCGGCGGACCGAGGCGGAGGGGACCGCCAAGGAATCGTCGCTGTTCGACGCCGCCGACCAGAAGCGGAAGGACGAGATCGCCGCCAAGCAGAAGGAGCTCGAGTCGGTCCGGATGCAGATCGCCGACTACAACCAGTCGCGGTCCCAGGAAGGGTACAAGGTCAGCCAGTTGTCGCAGGTCCGCATCGAGCGGTCGCTGAAGCAGGTCCTCAAGGTCTTCGGTGCCTGCGGCCTGCTCGGACTCATCTCGGTCTTCGCGCTGGCCTACGTCCGCGAGTGGTACGACACGTCGGTCCGGTCGGTGGATGAGGTCCGTCAGCTGACCGGGGCGCACGTCCTGGGGATCGTCCCGCACTTCCAGAAGCGGAACCAGAACAGCGCGATGGCCCACACGGGGATCAGTCCCCAGGTGGTCTATCTCCACCATCCGGGATCACGCGAGTCCGAGGCGTATCGCTCGCTCCGCACGACCCTGTTCTTCTCGACCCGGGAGACCGGCGAGAAGGTGATCCAGGTCTGCAGCGCCGAGCCGGGCGACGGCAAGTCGACGACGACGGCGAACCTGGCGGTGGCCCTGGCCCAGTCCGGCAAGAGCGTTGTCCTGATCGACGCCGACCTGCGGCGGCCGACGGTCCACGACCTGTTCGCCCTGCCGCGTCAGCTTGGTCTGGCGGAAGTCCTGACGGGGGCGATTCCGCTGGAGAGCGGACTGAAGGCGACCCCGGTCGCCAACCTCTCGGTCCTGACCGCCGGGATTCCGCCGGAGAACCCGGCTGAACTGCTCTCGACCTCGAACCTTGAGGGACTCGTTCAGGAGCTCCGCGGCCGATACGACTTCGTCCTCTTCGACTCGCCGCCGGTCCTGGCCGTGAGCGATCCGTGCATCATCGCTCCGCAGGCGGACGCGATGCTCCTGGTGGTCCGGCTGGAGAAGAACAACCGAACGGTCCTCCGCAGGGCGTGCGAACAGCTCGATGCCCATGGCATCCGGCTGCTGGGCGTGATCGCCAACGACGCGGCGGCCAGTACGCAGACGGAGGGTTCGTACGGGAACTACGAGGAGTATTACTCGACCGCACCCGCGACGTCCGGGGGGGCAGCCCGGTCGAAGGCGGCTGCCGGCAAGCTCTGGTAGTCTGACGTCATCTCAAAATGCAGGAAGCGGGTCGGCATCCGACCCGCTTCTTTTTTTGTAGCTATCTCGTTCCATTGCAGGGCCGGGCCGACGGGTAGCTGACGCTGACCACAACGTCGTCGCCCCACCGGGTCCAGGGGCACCCTGGTGGGGGGTGCAGGGGGGCGAAGCCCTCATGCCCGCCGGAGGCCTGGCCGTCGCGGGATATCTGAAGGAGCACGTGTCCGAGCGCGGACACCGTGTCGTGTGCCCCCCTACCAACCCGCGGGGATGGCAAAGCGAGCGGCGAGTCCTCAACGCGGGTTCCACAAAACGCACGCCCGTTGTGTACCACGGTTCCTCATGGAAGCGCCTCCGGCGGCAAGGGGTTGCCCCCTTGACCCCGGCTGCCGTCGCACGTTGGGTTTGAGCTATCGAGCCGTGCCGGCAAGGACGCGGTTCGGGCCAACGAGAGAATCGACTTCTCTTACTGAAGCTGCACAGGCATCATCTGGCGGACCACGATCATCTCCGCTCGGACCGACGGCTCGAAGTAGCGACGTCCAACAACCCCCATCGGCTGGCCGACCGCGGCGTCCAGATTCACGCCGGGACCGGCGTTCAGGAACGTCAGGAACCGGCCGTCCGGAGCGGTCAGCATGTACGGCGGACTTCCGGGCCGGGCCGGAGCCCGCTGAACGATTCCCGCGCCATTGAGCTGCGGTGAAACTCCGCCAGTCGGACCGGGAGCTGACGGGCTCATCCCGGCTGCCGGCCCCATCCCCGCCGCGGGGCTCATTCCCGCCGCCGGACCGCCGAACGACATCGAAGTCGGTCCCGGAGTGCCA
Source organism: Planctomyces sp. SH-PL14 (assembly GCF_001610835.1). Lineage (NCBI taxonomy): Bacteria > Pseudomonadati > Planctomycetota > Planctomycetia > Planctomycetales > Planctomycetaceae > Planctomyces > Planctomyces sp. SH-PL14. Next base: position 1,908,108 of record NZ_CP011270.1, read on the forward strand.
ACGCCAGGAGCGGGCGGAACCAGCGACGCAGGGGTCGGGACAAGCTGGCCCGGGGCCCCCCGCGGAGTGACGGGCATCACTTCGGGGGAACTCGTCACAATATTCGGACCGTTCATCGTCGAGGCGGGCGAGACAACACCGGGGACTGGCAAGGCAGGGCCGTTCGCTCCGTCGGTGAACGAGGGCTGCCCATTCGGTGCATTGCCGAGCAGTTCGGGAGAGAACAGAGGATTCCCGGCCGGATCCGTCGCCATGCCGGCGCCCGGGTTGGTCGGAATCGCCCCCGCCTGGGTGGCGATCGGAGACGCTTGGCGGGCCGCCAGTTCGGCGTCCCGCTGCGACGTGGCGCTCGTCAGCTTCACGAACTCCTGGAACTCTTCCTGGATCTTGCGGCGCTCGGCCAGGGCGCCGATCCGGTTCTCAAGCGACTCGACCAGCGGATCCCCGGAGGGAAGGCTGCGGATGACCGCCCGGTAGCCGTCTTCAATCCCGATGATGTCCCATTCCGCCGGAGGCTTGGCGACCATGTCGACATACCGGCCGTCGATCTCCCGCATCCGCAGCCGGGCGGAGGCGACCGACGAACCGTCGGAGGCGCCGGAGGCATCGGAGGACTTCACTTCGCGGCTGGGGGCCGAGAGTGGCTCGGGCGTCGCTTCCGCGACAGCGGGAAGGGCGGGCGGAGCGAGGGGAACCGCCGGCAGTTCGGGCGGAGGGGGAAGCCGCACGCCGGTCTCGACTAGCGGATCGGCGTAAGGATCGGACGCCTTCTGCTCCCGGATCGAGGGATCGGCGGCGATCACGAAGTCCCCTTTGACCCAGCGGTATTCCCGCGAGGGAGGAGCGATCATGAGCATCGTCACCGCGCCCCGGTCGGTCGTCAGCGTTCGCTCGCCGAGAACCTGGACCTGGTCGCCGTTGGTGAGCTGCCGGCCGTAGAACTTGTGGTCGTCGCCAAGCTGGCTGCCGATGCGGACGATCGCCCGGGGGAGCGAGCCGTCCTCATTCGGAACGACCTGCACGACGCCGCGGTCTCCCTGCCTCTGGATGAGACGGGCGTCGATGTAGCTGAAGCTCCCCGCGGGAGGGGAGACCATGAACCATCCCCCCGGATCGTGCCGGTGGACGGTCACGGCGTCGCTCTTCTTGAGGACGCCGGTCGGGTAGTAGTGCGTGCCCGGCCCACTCCGTACCTCGACGTCGTCCGCCTGGACCACGGCGTCGTAGGGGAATTTCGGAGCGGAGGCACGCGTCTCGGACGCATACGCGATGAGCAAGAGGCCAAGAGCGAACGCTCGCATGGACAGGACTCCAACTTCGCGATCCGGACCTGGCCGGCGGAGAACCCGCGGTTCAGGTCGTCAGGGAGGGGAGGGTGGTTCGTTCCCGGTGCCGGCAGGGGGAAGGGAGGGTCAGGCGGGGCGGGGAACCGAACCGAAGGGAAGCGGACGAAGAGGGGGCCGAACGTCCGGGACCAGAGGCAAAGCCGACGAATCGCCGTCGCTCCTGGTCCCCGACTTCCGGCACCCGCACGGGTCAAGCCCGTTCTTCGTGCCGCCGTCTGAAGGGAGCGGAGAGATATCCCCGACCGGCGGAAACCGCCAAGAGGGTTTTGTTCGATTTCGGCAGTCGCTGCCGAGGGATTGTAGGAATGGCAAAAAGTGCCGGTGACGCGTCCGGAGGGACTCTTTAGGATTGGGCCTCCAATGAGTGGAAATCTTCTCCCGCCAAATACAACGGAGTGATGCAATGACGTTCCGGACACGACTGGGGGCCGCCTTGGCGGTGTCCGCCCTGCTGGCTTCCGGCAAAGTCCAGGCCCAGCAGGTTTCCGCCGAACAGCTGATGGACTACACCCCGCGTCAGAAGGACGTGGAGATCGACATGCCGACAAAGGCCGACCTCGCCCAGTGCAAGGTCGAGGTCAAGCAGGCGGGGAAGACGTCGGGCTACATCCTCACCGGACCGCAGGGGCAGATGCTCCGCTGGTTCAAGGATGGCGAGGACGCCGACCGGGCGGTCGACGAGTTCCGTTATTACAAAGATGGTTTCGAGGTCTATCGCGAGATCGATTCCGACGGCGACGCCAAGATCGACCAGTACCGGTGGATGAACACCGCCGGCACCCGCTGGGGGATCGACAGCAACCAGGACGGCGTGATCGACCAGTGGAAGATCCTCTCGGCCGAGGAGCTCTCGCGGGAAGTCGTCCGGGCGCTCGCCAACCGGAATGAGGCGGCCCTGCAGGCGGTCCTGGTGACCGCCGAGGATCTCAAGCGGCTCGGCTTCGATGCCGACCTGTCGAAGGAAATCCTGGGGAACGTCTCCGCTCCCGGCCAGAAGATGCAGCAGATCCTGTCGCAGAGCAAGGTGATCCAGCCGACCACCAAGTGGCTCCGCTTCGATGGCCAGAACCCGAGTCTCGTCCCCTCCGACGCCGGCAAGGCAACGCAGGACCTGACGATCTACGGGAACGTCATGGCGATCGTCGAGACCGGGAGCCAGACCGGCTTCATCCAGGTCGGCGAGATCCTGAAGGTGGGAGATGTCTGGAAGCTGACCCAGATGCCCCGCGCGATCGACGAAAGCGTCAAGGAGCTTGTCGCCGGCTCGATCCTGCGGCCCGGCACCGGATCGAGCGAGACGGTCTCGGCCGACATCACCCCGGAGATGAAGCTGCTGATCGATCAGCTCACGCAGCTCCACGAGAACGCTCCCAAGCCCGGCGACAAGCCGGAAGCGATCGGCCGGTACAACGTCGAGCACGCCCGTCTTCTGGGAGCGCTCGCCGCGACCGGCGGGTCCGAGAGCGACCGGCTCCAGTGGAAGCGGCAGCAGATCGACATCATCGCCGAGGCGACCCAGGTCGACACCTTCCCGAACGGCCTCGACGAGCTGACCAAGCTCGAAACGGCGATCCGCCGCGACAAGGCGTCTCCGCTTCTCTCCCACGTCACGTTCCGCCGGATCCTGGCGCAGTACTTCGTCGACCTCAGCAAGGCGGAGGCGGCCGACCGGCAGAAAGTCCAGGACGGGTTCCTCGCCTCCCTCGAGAAGTTTGTCACCGACTTCCCGACGGCGGAGCAGGTTCCGGACGCGATGTACCAGCTCGCGACCGCCCTCGACCTCAACGGCAAGCCGACCGAAGCGTCCCGATGGTACGGCCAGCTGATGAAGGATTTCCCCAAGACCGAAGTCGGCGAGCGGGCGACCGGCTCGCTGCGGCGGCTCCAGCTGAAGGGGCGTCCGCTCGTCATGGCCGGAACCGGCCTGACCGGCGGCTCGATCGACGTCGCTCAGTACCGGGGGAAGACCGTGATCGTGGTCTACTGGGCCACGTGGTGCAAACCGTGTACGGAAGACCTGCCGGCGCTGAAGGAGCTCTATGCGGCCAACCGCGCGAGTGGTCTGGAGGTGCTGGGGATCAACGTCGACAACGCCGACGGTCCGATCAAGGAGTACATCGCCGAGTACAAGGTCCCCTGGGCTCATATTGCGGAGAAGAAGGGGATGGATTGTCCGCAGGCGATCAACTACGGGATTTTGTCGGTGCCGACGATGTTCGTGGTCGATTCGACCGGGACGGTGCAGCTCGTGACCGCTTCGCTGGACGACATCAAGAAGGTTCTCCCGGACCTTCTGAAGAAGTGAGCCTGTCGGAGCGATCAAACCGCGTCCTTGCCGGCGCGGCTCGATAGCTCAAACCCAACATGCCACGGCAGCCCGGGGTCAAGGGGGTCTCACCCCCTTGCCGCCGGAGGCCTCTTCCCCGCTGAACTGTGGGACGCAACGGGTGCCCCCTTTGTGGCACCAGCGTTGAGGACTCCCTCCCCCACAACGCTGGCTTCGCAATCCTCGGGTCTTAGGTGAGGGGGCATACGGCACGTTGTCCGCGCTTGGACACGTGCTCCTTCAGACATCTCTCGACGGCCAGGCCTCCGGCGGGCAAAGGGGCCTTGCCCCTCTGCACTCCCCACCAGGGTACCCCTGGACCCGGTGAAACAGGCGACTGGCTCCCCGCCTTCCATTACGATCTCCCACCACCAGGGAGATCGTGATCGATGCCGATTCGCCGCGAATTCGTGGACTGGGCCAAGCCCGCCCTTCCAGCCGTCATCGACCGCCTGAAAGCCGATTACTCCATCGCCGGCTTCTGCGACCTCTCCAACGTCATCGCCGTCTTCCCCGGCAGCCGCGCCGGCCGACGATTCCTCGAACTCCTCGCAGAGAAGACGGGCGGGCGCAACATCCCCCCGGAAGTCGTCACCGTCGGTGCACTCCCGGAACGCCTCTACCAGCCCAAACGCCCATTCGCCAACACCCTCACCCAGGAGTTCGCCTGGGTCGAGGCCCTCCAGCAAATCCCCCGCGACCGACTGAGCCTCGTCCTCAGCCAGATCCCCCCCGACGAAGACGTCGACGCCTGGATCGCTCTCGGCCGGATGATCTCCGCCCAGCACACCGAGCTGACCGCCGACCGCATCGACTTCAGCGACGTCGCCAAACGGGGCGCCGAACTGCCCGAGTTCGACGAGTCCGCCCGCTGGGAAGCCCTCCACGACGTCCAGAAGGCCTATCTCGCCCTCCTCGACAGCCTGGATCTCTGGGACATCCACACGGCGCGGCTCGTGGCCATTGACCAGCAGGAATGCCGCACCGACCGCGACATCGTGATCGTCGGCGCGGCCGACCTGAACCAGACTCTGCGGGCCATGCTCGATCAGGTCGCCGACCGGGTCACGGCCTACGTCCACGCGGCGCCGGCGCTCGCGGACCTCTTCGACAGCCACGGCTGCCTGGTCCCCGACGCGTGGGAAGACCGCGACGTCGAGATCGCGGCGGGCCAGATCCTTGTCGTCGACCGCCCCGTCGACCAGGCGGACGCCGTCGTCCGCACGCTCGGCTCCCTCGGCGGCCAGCGCCGCGTCGAGGACATCACGGTCGGCCTCGGAGACGAACGACTCGCCCTGCCGATCCAGCGCCGCCTCGAAGAGAACGAGATCCCCTCCGCCTGGGTCGTCGCCCGCACGCTGCCGGAGACCGGGCCCTATCGACTGCTCGCGGCCATCGCCGACAACCTCGAAAGCGGGAACCTCGCGACGACGTTCGCCGCCCTGATCCGCCATCCCGACATGACGAACTGGCTCGGGCAGCAGGAGCTCGAACCCGGCTGGCTGACGGCGGTCGACGGCTACTTCGCCTCGCACTTCCAGCGCCGCCTCGGGGAATGGCTCGGCGAGTCCGCGGAGACCGAAACCGCGCAACAGGTGACCGAGCAGGTCGACTCCCTTCTGGGACCGCTCAGCTCCGGAATGCGCCCGCTCGCGGACTGGACGCGGCCCCTGATCCAGCTCCTGCTGACGATCTACGGCCACCGCGAGTTCGACCGCAACCTCGACGCCGACCGGATCCTGATCGAGTCCGTCCAGACCATCCAGCAGGCCCTCGAAGAGCACGCCGAGCTCCCCCCGCAACTCGTCCCATCCGTCTCGGCCGCCCAGGCGATCCGGCTGACGCTTGAAGAGGTGCTGCAGAAGACGCTCCCGCAGACGCCTGCGGATGACGCCCTCTCGCTCCTCGGATGGCTCGAACTCCCCCTCGACGACGCCCCGGTCCTGATCCTGACCGGCTGCAACGAGGGGATGATTCCGTCCTCGATCAACTCCCACCTGTTTCTCCCCAACGCCCTCCGGCGGCACCTCGGCGTGACCGACAACGCCCGCCGCTACGCCCGCGATGCCTACGCCCTCTCGGCCTTGCTCCATTCGCGGGAGGAGATCACGGTCATCGCCGGCCGCCGCGACATGGAGAACGAGCCGCTCACCCCCAGCCGCCTACTCTTCGCCGCGGCCCCCGAGGAGATCGCCCGCCGGGTCGAACAGTTCTATGGCCAGCCCGCCCCCTCCCGTCCCACGCGGAGCCCCTTCCGGGCCACGCAACCGCAGTCGGGCTTCACGATTCCCCGGCCCATCCCCCTGAAGACGCCGGTCGCGGAGATTCGCGTCACGGCCTTTCGCGACTACCTCCGGTCCCCGTACCGCTTCTATCTGCGACACGTCCTCGGCCTCAGCGACAGCCAGCAGGCGGCGGGGGAACTCGACGCTTCCGCCTTCGGCAACCTGATTCACGACGTCCTGAGCGAGTTCGGCCAGGGACCGCTCCGGGAGTCGGTCGACGACCGAGAGATCCGGGCCTTCCTCCAAGAGCAGCTCGACAAGCTGGTTCTCGAAACGTTCGGCCGGGAGATCGCGGTCCCGATCCGCGTCCAGATCGAACAGGCCCGTGCCCGGCTGCACGTCTTCGCCGGATGGCAGGCCGAGTGGGCCCGGCAGGGATGGCGGATTGTCTTCGCCGAAGTCCCGCAGAAGTCGACGCCGGTCCCGTTCGAAGTCGACCGCGGCCGGTCGATCCAGCTCAAGGGACGGATCGACCGCATCGACCGGAACATCCGCGACGGCGCCTGGATGATCTTCGACTACAAGACCGGCGACGCCGCCAAGTCCCCCGAGAAGGTCCACCTCGAAAAGAAGGAGTGGGTCGACCTTCAGCTCCCCCTCTACCGCCACCTCGCCCGCCCCCTGGGAGTCGAGGGGAACATCGGCCTGGGCTACATCACGCTCCCCCGCGACATGAGCGCCATCAAGGAACAGATCGCCGGCTGGACCGAAGAGGACCTCGACGCGGCGGACGAAGTCGCCCGCCGCGTCGTCCGTTCCATCTGGGCGGAAGAGTTCTGGAAGGAGCTCCCGGCGGAACCGGGCTGGCTCACCGAGTTCGGCCCGATCTGTCAGGACGGCGTCTTCGACCGGGAAGCGATCGTGTAGGCTGTGGCCCGCTTCCCCCGATGGACTGGATGAACGAACTCGGAATCTCGACGAGGGCAACATGGATCTGGGCCTGAAAGACACGGTCGCCGTCATCACCGGCGGGGCGAGCGGGATCGGTCTCGCGACCGCGCGGCTGTTCCTCCAGGAGGGAGCCCGGGCGATCCTCCTCGACCGCTCCGAGCAGGTCTCCGCCGTCGCCGCGGGTCTTCAGGAGGAAACCGGAAGGGCCGCCGCCGGAGTGGCCTGCGACGTCGCCGACGAAGAAAGCGTCCTCCACGCCGCCGAGCGCGCCCAGGACCGGTTCGGCCAGCTCGACCATGTCGTCCACTGCGCGGCGGTCGGGTCGGGCAAGTTCGGGTTCCCGTTTACGAACCTCAAGCCACGGGACTGGCGAAGCTCACTGGAGATCAACATCCTCGGCATGGTCCACGTAGCCCACGCCTTCGCCCCCCGGCTCACCGAGCGGAAAGAGGGGACGATGACGTTCCTGGCCTCGGTCGCCGGGCAGATCGGCTCGCAAACCGATCCCCCCTACAGCGCATCGAAGGCAGCCAACATCAACTTCGCCCAGTGCCTGGCGAAGGACCTTGCCCCGCACGGCATCCGGATCAACACCGTCTGTCCGGGGATGGTTCGGACGCCCCTCAACGAGTCGGTCTGGCGGGCCTGGAACGACCAGCAGCCGCCCGAGGGTCGGAAATCCTACGAGGAGTGGGCCGGAGCCAAGGTCCGCAGCGTGGTCCCGCTCGGCCGCTGGCAGACGCCGGAAGACATCGCCGCCATGATCGTCTTCCTCGCCTCCCGGCGGGCGGACAACGTCACCGGCCAGACGATCAACGTCGACGGCGGCTTCGTGATGCACTGGTAGCGGGGACACCGGTCCTGCCACCGCGGACGGGGCGAAACTTTCGCATTGCGGAACGAACCGGCCGCGATCTCGCGAGAGTCGGGCCGACTCCGATAGGATAGAATGTCCTCGACCCGGCTCGGCCGGCCCCCTCCCCCCACACTGCCTGCCTCCCACCCCCACACAACGTTCCGACTTTCGGCCTCCCAGGGCGATATGCCGTTTCCCCTCCAGAACGTCACGCTGTTCTGCTTCTTCGCGAGCTACCTCTGCGCACTCGCGGTGGAGATGACGCAGTTTTTCCGGCCCAGCCGGATCACGCGGTGGGTGTCGATCGGCTTCACGCTCGCCGGACTCGCGGCCCATTCGATCTACCTCGTCGTCCGCAGCCGGCAATCGGGGCTCGCCCCCCTCGTCGGCTCGATGCATGACTGGCTCCTCGTCCTCGCCTGGCTCGGCGTCGCCGGGTATCTGCTGATCCAGATCGCGAACAACCGCCTGGGCCTCGGGATCTTCATCCTGCCGATCGTCCTTGTGTTCGTCGGGAGCGCCTATTACGTCGGCTCGGAACATCGGCCCCGCGACCAGCTCTACGCGATGGGAATGTTCCACGCCTCGACCCTCGTGCTGGGGATCGCGGGAGTGTTCTCCAGCCTGATCCTGAGCATGATGTATCTGGTTCAGCACCGCCGGCTGCGGCACAAGGCCCCGGAGTTCGAGGGACAGCACCTGTTCAGCCTGGAGCGGCTCGCCCGGGCCAACTGGTGGTCCGTCGTCGTCGCCGCCCCGCTCCTGACGATCGGCCTCGCCAGCGGGGTCTGGCTGACGCTCCTGTCGCAGTCGACGGAGCGGCCGGTCAACCTCGCCTCCACCCCGTTCGTGATCTGCGGCCTCCTGTGGGCCGCGATGATGGTCCTGTTCGCCTGGCTCCTGTGGTCGCGACGGCCGCAGGGGCGGCACGTCGCGTGGCGCACCATGTGGGCCTGCGGGTTTCTATTGGCCACAATCGTCATGCTGGAGGTCTTCAGTGGCATACACCACCGGTGACCCGACATCACCCTTGCGTTCCGATTCCGCCTGTTCCGATTCCACCTGTTTTCCGCCGCAGCCGCTCTCGCCTCCGCCCGTTGACTCGTCCCCCCTCCCCATGAACCTCCAGGTCGTCTACTGCAATCATCAGACTGCCGACCTGTCGGTCCGGGAGCGGCTGGCGTTCTCCTCGCCGGAGAAGCTCGCGCGGGCGTATGAGCAGCTTCGCGGCCGGTTCCCGGCCTCGGAGTCGGTAATCCTCTCGACCTGCAACCGGGTCGAGGTCTACATGGCCCAGGAGGATGGTGACGGGGCCCCCACGCAGCATCAGCTGGCCCAGTTCTTCTCCGAGTTCCACCAGATCCCGCTCGACGAGTTTCTCGGCGACCTGCTGGAAGACACCGGTCCGCAGGCGGTGCGGCACCTCTTCGATGTCGCCTGCAGTCTCGACAGCATGGTCCTGGGGGAAACCCAGATCGTCAGCCAGGTCAAGGAGGCCTACGACGGCGCGATGCGGAACCAGGCCAACGGTCCGCTGACCAACACGCTGTTTCAGCGGGCGCTGACGGTCTCAGGCCGCGTGCGGACTGAGACGAAGCTCTCCGAGGGAAAGATCTCGATCGCCAGCGTCGCCGTCGGCGCGTTCGCTAAGGGGATCTTCGACCGATTCGACGACAAGACGGTCCTGATCCTCGGCGCCGGCGAGATGGCCACCGAGACGCTGCGATACCTGCAGGGAGAAGGGGTCCGACAGGTCCTGGTCTGCAATCGAAGCCTTGAGCGGGCTGAGCGGCTGGCGGCGGAGTTCGCGGGGATCGCGAGGCCGTGGAGCGAGCTGGACGATTGCCTCGCGCTGGCGGACGTCATCGTCAGCACGACCGGCGCGGATCGGCCGGTGGTCGACGTCCCGCGGTTCCGGGCCGTCCGCCGCCGGACCGGCAGCAAGCCGGTGTTCATCCTTGATCTCGGGGCGCCGCGCGACTTCGATCCGCAGGTCGAGAAGATCGATTCCGACATCTATCTCTTCGACATCGACAACCTGGAAAAGACCTGCGAGACGAATCGGAAGTCCCGGGCCGGAGAGATCGAGCGGGCCCGGCAGATCGTCGATGAGGAGACCGCCCGGTTCCTGCAGGACGTCTATCACAAGGCGACCGGCCCGATCATCAAGCGGTTGCGGGAGCACTGGCACGAGATCAGCCGCCAGGAGCTCGACCAGCTGTTCAAGAAACTCGGCCCGCTGGAGCCGGGGGCCCGGGACGCGATCGAGCGTTCGGTGGAGCGGATCGTCAACAAGCTGCTGCACCCGCCGCTGGAAACGCTGCGTCATGAGGCGAAGGAGGGGACGCCGCACGGTCTCCTGGACGCCATTCGCCGTCTGTTCCGTCTGAACGACTGAGCGACCTTGCCGGCGCAGCTCCGATAGCTCAAACCCAACGTGCCACGGCAGGCTGGGGTCAAGGGGGCCACGCCCCCTTGCCGCCGGAGGCACTCCTGTGAGGAACCGTGGTAAGCAACGGGCGTCCCCTTTGTGGGACCGGCGTTGAGGACTCACCGCTCGCTTGGAATCCCCGCGGGTTGGTGAGGGGGCATCCGGCACGGTGTCCGCGATTGGATACGCGCTCCTTCAGACATCTCTCGACGAGAGGGCCTCCGGCGGGCAAGAGGGCGTTGCCCCCTTGCATCCCCCACCAGGAGTGCCCCCTGGACCCCGGTGAGGGGATGGCGCTGGATCTTTCTGTTCCGATCAGCTCTTCGGAACGATCCAGATGTTGCGGTAACGCACCGGGTTTCCATGGTCCTGGAAGTAAACCGGCCCCGGCCCCGGAATCTCCCCATTGATCGGCCCGCCCGGCGTCCCCTTCGTCAGGTCCCGGTCATGAATCACCACGCCATTGTGCTTCACGACGACATGCGAGTTCTTCGTCTTCTTCCCCGAGTCATCGAACTGCGCAGCGGTGTAATCCACGTCGTAACTCTGCCAGCTCAGCGGCGGGAAACACATATTCACGTCCGGCTTCGAGATCGAATAGATCCCGCCGCACTCGTTATCCAGCCCCTCCAGACCAAACGAGTCGAGCATCTGACACTCGTACCGCCCCTGGATGTAGTACCCGCTGTTCCCGCGAGCCTGTCCACGAGCCTTCGGCATATACGGAAGCCGGAACTCGACATGGAAGGTGTAAGACTGGAACCCTTCCTTGCTCGTGCAGCCCTGCGTCAGCAGGCCATCGTCCGTCATCTTGGCGCCCGGCTTCCAGTTCTTGTCCAGCGACTCCTTCGTCCCGTCGAAAAGGACGATCGCCCCCTCGGGAGGCTTCGCGCCCAGCGACGGACTCCGGCGATCGACCCGATCCAGCCCCTTGACCGTCTCCTTGACCTTCGCCGTGTCCCCCTCGGTCACCTTCCGCGACGCCAGGTTCCCGCCCCCTCCCGGCAGCCCCCCTTCGAACTCGACGATGCTGAACTTCCCGTCCCCGAGAGCGACGATCTGGATGCCGCGGTTCTCACCCCGGTACTCCCCCTGGACGGCAAAGTCCGCATCCTTGGCCGCCTCCTCCGGGGTCGCGTAAGTGTCGGCCCCCGGACACCGGGCCGGCGCGGCGATCAGAAAGCCGCACAGGCAGGCGGCGGTCAGCAGTCGTGCAAAAGCATTTCGAGGCATACGGGCGACCCTCTTTCATTCCGAGCGGTGAAGTGAACGAAGCCGAGCTCACGGTGGAGCGGCAACGAATCAACGGTTGCGATTCTGCCGTATCCTCCACGACTTGCAAACTCTGCCGAAACCCGATGAGTGGGCTGCGCGAATCGAAGGCACGCGTGCTAAGCACCGACTCAGCTTCCTGCGGCCACTCTCGGGTTCTTCGTTTTTTCAGAATGCGCAAGCCACTGAAAAGAAACACGTTACAAGCCACACCCCCGCGACACCCGCTCGCCTTCTCGCGGTTTGGTCCGCAAGTTTCTTAGGCAGTCTTTCGGTGATTGCTCGCCGTCGAGGTGATGACCCCGGTCGTCGCCATCTTGCTGAGTTAGCCCGCCGCGGATTTCGGACGGGCTTGGGTAAACGTGTCCAAATGAGATTGCCTTTCTGGGAAATCGGTGTTGTTTGCGTCCTGGTGCTGGGAGCCAAGGCGGGCGGCGAGGGATTCGCCCAGTCGCTCCAGTGCTATGAAGCGGCCCTCCTGGGCGAACGGGCTTCCGATCGCCCGCTGCATTGCCCGTTCACGGAATCGCGAGACATGCGAGCCGTCGAAGACCTGATCAACTCGTGGGACGAGCAGCTCAAAGTCGAGCAGCGGTTCCTCTCGACCTACAAGCCGAAGCCCGCTCCAACGGTTCTGGCAACGCTGGCCTCCAAAGTTCTCTAGAGCTGCGTCACAGTCAGGCCCAGGCAGGCAACCAGCGGTTCATCTGAGGCCCGTGTCCTGGCGCTGATGAAACAGTGAAGCACCAAGGCACAAAGACCGTACCAGGTCACAAAGACTCTTCCCCGCGAAGGGGCAAACCTTTGTGCCCCCTTGGTGCCTTGGTGTTTCACACTCAGTCCGCGTTCCTGACCCCGCGGAGTCTTTGCATCAGGCTGGCTGCTCTGCCGCGGCGATGAGCTGCGCCGCTCCGGCCCCTTGAAGGCTGTGGGCGATCCGGACACCGAGTGCCGTCGCCTCCGTAGCGTTCCCTTCCAGCCGCGCGTGGATCCGCTTCTGCCCGTACGGGTCAAGCACCACGGCGTCGAGAACAAGGTGCCGCCGGGCCCCGGTGACGGTTGCCTCTTCGCAGGGCGGCGTCCGGACCCACATCCCGACCGGCGCGTGACACCCCGCCTTAAGCTCCGCCAGACAGGCTCGCTCGGCCGTCACTTCCGCAAGCGTCTGCGGACAGGTGATCGAAGCCAGAACGCTGCTGACGTCCGCATCCTCCGCCCGGCACTCAATCCCGATCGCCGCCTGTCCGACGGCGGGATAGAGAAGGGGCGGCTCAAGGATCAGGCTGATCCGTTCCCCCCAGCCCAGGCGTTCCAGCCCGGCCGCCGCCAGGAGGAGAGCGTCGAACTGCCCTTCATCGAGCTTCCGCAGCCGCGTATCGAGATTGCCGCGGGCCTCTTCAAATCGGAAGTCCGGCCGATGGAACAGAAGCTGCGCCCGGCGGCGGAGGCTTCCGGTCCCGATCCGGGCGTTCTTCGGCAGGACGTCCAGCGACTCCGCTTTCTTTGAACCGGGAAGAATCAGGACATCGAACCGGTTGGCCCGCGGCGGCACTCCGGCGAGCGCGAGTCCGGCGACCGTCGTCGACGGCAGGTCTTTGAGGCTGTGGACCGCGATGTCGGCCCGGCCGTCGAGAACAACCTGCTGGACCTCGCGGGTAAAAACCCCCTGGCCCCCCATCTGCGAGAGCGGCTGCTGCCGGTCTCGATCGCCGATGGTGCTGACCTCCACGATCTCAGTCGTGCGGCCTGGATGAGCCGACTGAATGAGGCTCGACACGTAGTGCGCCTGCCACAACGCGAGTTTGCTGGCCCGTGTGGCGATCCGGATGGAAGACGCGGTCATGTCGTCGAGGGGGGACCGAAGGACGTGTCGGAGGGTGGGGTTCGCGGCCGGAAGACGAGGCCCGACACCAGCCCGAAGCGCCAGCGAGGGAGCCGTCCGGCCGGGCATGGCTACTCCAGCAGGCTCTTTTCGAGAACCGCCTTCGCGGCATCGAAGTAGGGCTGCCAGAGGATCTCCGGCTGGCCGGCCTTGAGGCAATCGCGGACTTTCTGGAGCGTGTTGCGGGCCATGTGCGGGCAGCGATTGCAGGCACACGTCTGCCCCGAGTCCGCCATGATCCCCGGGACCGGGATGTACTCGTGCCAGGGGGCGGTCTTCTGAAGGGCGTGGATCATCCCGACTTCGGTCGCCACGAGGAACTTGGTCGGCTCCTTCACGGCGGCGACGTGCTTCCGCATCTTCTCCGTCCCGCCGATAACGTCGGAGACCTCGAGAATGTTCCGCGGGCATTCCGGGTGAGACATGATGACGCTGCCGGGCGTGTTCCGCTTGGCCCGCAGCAGGTCCTGGAGGCTGAAGATCTCGTGCACCATGCAGGCCCCCGGCCAGAGGATCATCGGCCGGCCGGTCACTTCCGACAGATACCGCCCGAGGTGCTGGTCCGGGACGAACAGGATCTCTTTGTCCGGCGGGATGCGGTCGATGATCTCGCGAGCGTTGCCGCTCGTCACGATCCAGTCGCAATGGGCCTTCGTGGCGGCCGTCGTGTTGATGTAGGCGACGGTGACGAAGTCCTTCCCTTCAGCCCGGAGCTGTTTCTGATAGGCGGCCAGTTTGTCGGCGGGGCAGCTGTCGGCCAGGGAGCAGCCGGCGAGCATGTCCGGGAGGAGAACCCGCTTTTCGGGGTTCATGATCTTGGCCGACTCGGCCATGAAGTGGACGCCGCAGAAGACGATCGTGGAGGTCGTCACCTTGGTGGCGTCGCGGGCGAGCTTGAGGCTGTCGCCGGTGAAGTCCGCGATGTCTTGGATCTCGCCGTCCACGTAGAAGTGGGCGAGGATCGTGGCATCCTTCTCGACCTTGAGGCGGTCGATCTCCTCCATCAGATCGAGCGGATCTTCGTAGGGGACCGAGGGATCGGAGGTGGGGAGGATCGGGAGCGGAAACGAAGCAGTGGACATTGTCGGAAGTTCGGCTCGGCTGAGCGTCTGGGCATCCCGGAACGACGGGAGGCCCAGACGTCTGGCTTCCAGCAATGTTACGGGATCACGCCCGGGATTTCATGAACAATCGCCCGGAAGCGAGCTCCCGGGCGTCCGGGCGAGGCATTCATCGGCTGGGGGCGGCCAGTTCTTCAATGGTCCAGCCGAGGGACGCTCCGACTTCCAGGATCTCGTCCAGTTCGGACTTCCGCGAGATCGCGAAGGCGACGCGGCTCTGGTCGGGGCGGAGGAGGCGGATGTAGTAGCGGGTGGCGACCCAATCGTGAGCGGGGTCGAGCCGGTGAAGACGTTCCATCAGGGCACCTCGGGAGAGCGGGAGGGGGACGGACGCAGTGGACGGACACTCCACCGTAGGCCCGGGGGGCTGTCGGGGCGGGGTGTTGCGATTCGGCATCACGATTCCTGGGGAAAATCGCCTGATGCGCGATCGAGACTGTCGACTTTGCCGGGGGTGCCGGTTGCGGGGGCGGTGCGGGGGGTTAAACACCAAGGCACAAAGGAGGGCACGAAGGGCACCAAGAGGAGGGAACGGCGTCCTGGCCGGCGCGGCTCTGATAGCTCAAACCCAACGTGCGACGGCAACCGGGGTCAAGGGGGTCTCACCCCCTTGACCCCGGAGGCACTTCCCTGAGGAACCATGGGACACAACGGGCGTCCGCTTTTGGGAACCAGCGTTGAGGACTCCCTCACCCCACACCGCTCGCTTTGCAATTCCCGCGGGTTGGTAAGCGGGCATACGGCACCTCGTCCGCGCTTGGACACTCGCTCCTTCAGACATCTCTCGACGGCCAGGCCTCCGGCGGGCAACGGGGCGTTGCCCCTCTGCACTCCCCACCAGGGGTACCCCCTGGACCCCGGTCGGGCTTCCAACCAGCGTTGCCCCCTCTCCACCACACCACCTGCTCCGTACCATTCTGTTACAGTGAAATAACCAGGGTTCTCCCCTCATTCCCGTTCGTCGGCGCGTCGTCGATCGCACAAACGGTGACGACGGCGCACGCCGAGACACTGAGCTCTCAGGAGGTCGCGCCATGTCCGTATCGACTGCTCCCAAAGCCGCCAAAATTGCCCGCCCCAAAGTCCGCCAGACCAAAATGCTCATCGGCGGCGAATGGGTCGATGCCCTCAACGGCGAAACCTTCACCACCTACCACCCCGCCACCGAAGAGAAAATCGCAGACGTCCCCCGCGCCACCGCCCAGGACGTCGACCGTGCCGTAAAAGCCGCCCGCAAAGCCTTCGAAGAAGGCCCCTGGCCGAAAATGGACGCCCGCGACCGCGGCCGCCTCCTGACCAAACTGGCCGACCTCGTCGAAGCCCACCTCCCGGAACTCGCCGCCCTCGAATCTCTCGACAACGGCAAACCGATCACCGACGCCACCAACGCCGACCTCCCCCTCGTCGTCGACTGCCTGCGTTACTACGGCGGCTGGGCCGACAAGGTCCACGGCCAGACCATCCCCATCCGCGGTGAATACTTCTGCTACACCTCCCGCGAACCGGTCGGCGTCTGCGGCCAGATCATCCCCTGGAATTTTCCACTGCTGATGGTCGCGTGGAAGTGGGGGCCGGCCCTGGCGACGGGCAACACGATCGTCATGAAGCCGGCCGAGCAGACGCCGCTTTCCTGCCTGCGGATGGCAGAACTGGCGCTCGAAGCCGGGTTCCCGCCTGGAGTCATCAACGTCATCACCGGCTTTGGCGAAGCGGGCGCAGCGCTCGTCAAGCACCCGGATGTCGACAAGATCGCCTTCACCGGCTCGACCGAGACCGCCCAGCACATCATGCGGGACGCCTCGCAGACGCTGAAGCGGCTCACCTTCGAACTCGGCGGCAAGAGCCCCAACATCGTCTTTGCCGACGCCGACCTCGACGCCGCGATCGCCGGGGCGGAGTTCGGCCTGTTCTTCAACCAGGGACAGTGCTGCTGCGCCGGAAGCCGGCTCTTCGTCGAGGAGAAGATCCACGAGAAGTTCGTCGGCCGCCTCGTCGAGCGGGCCAAGCAGCGGCGGCTCGGCGACCCATTCGATCCCGCCACGACCCAGGGACCGCAGGTCGACAAGGACCAGTTCGACAAGATCATGGACTACATCGGCCGCGGCAAGAAGGCCGGGGCGCAGTGCGTGACCGGCGGCGACCGCGAAGGGACGACCGGCTTCTTCATCCAGCCGACCGTCTTTGACAACGTGACCGACGACATGGACATCGCAACCGACGAAATCTTCGGCCCGGTCCTGAGCGTCCTGCCGTTCAAGGACATCGACGAAGTCGTCGAGCGGGCGAACAAGACGCTTTACGGTCTCGCCGCCGCCGTCTGGACCCGAGACGTCGCGAAGGCGCACCGCGTGGCGAAGTCGGTCCGGGCCGGAACGGTCTGGATCAACTGCTACGACGTTTTCGACGCCGCCGCCCCGTTCGGCGGCTTCAAGATGTCCGGGATCGGCCGCGAGCTCGGCGAGTACGCCCTCGCAAATTACACGGAAGTGAAGACCGTGACGATGAGCCTGAAGTAGGTCGAGGGACGAGGGTCTAGGGACAGGAGGATGTGAGCTCACTCCTCCTGTCTTTCCTTTCCCTAGTCTCTCGACCCTAGTCCCTAGTCGTTCACTTCAGCCCCAGCACGTCCGCCATGCCGTACAGCCCGGCCGGCTTGTCGGCGAGCCACTTGGCCGCGGTGAGGGCGCCGTAGGCGTAGCTGTCGCGGGTATGGCCGCGGACGTAGACCTCGAGCGTTTCGCCCATCATCCCGAAGATGATCGTGTGCTCGCCGACGTTGTCGCCGGTTCGGACCGCGTGGTAACCGATCTCGCCGCGGGGACGCTTGCCGGTCTGGCCTTCGCGGCCGTGAACGTGTTCCGTCTGGCCCATCTCGGTCTGGACGATCTGGCCGAACTTGAGGGCGGTGCCGCTCGGGGCGTCCTCCTTGAAGCGGTGGTGCCTTTCGACGATTTCGACGTCGACGCCGCTCGGGAGGGACTTCACCGCCCGGGCCGCTTCCTGGACGAGCTTCATGGCGATGTTGACCGCCGTGCTCATGCTGGGCGACTGGCAGACGGCGGCCTGGCGGGCGGTGGCCTGGATCTGAGACTTCTGGGCGTCGCTCAAGCCGGTCGTCGCCGCGACGAGTTTGACCTTTCGCTTCTCGCATTCCTTCGCCAGCTCGTCCGCCGCTTCAGGGACTGAGAAGTCGATGACGACGTCGACGTTCTCGGGGAGTTCGCTGGTGATCTTGACGCCGATCGGGCCGATTCCGGCGACTTCGCCCGCGTCGCGGCCCAGGAGGGCGGACTTGGGGGAGTCGACGGCGGCGACGATCTGGAGTCCGGGGTCCTGTTGACCAAGGGCGACCAGTCGCTGGCCCATCCGGCCGGCGGCTCCGTGAATGGCGAGTCGGACGGGCGTGGTCATGGGAATTCCTTCAGGCGCGGCGGGGACGTGACAGGCGGGGATGATGAGTCGTTGTTCTTCGCCGGTCAACGACGCCAGCTGTCAGTCTACCGGGGTCCAGGGGGTACCCCTGGTGGGGGATGCAAGGGGGCAACGCCCCTTTGCCCGCCGGAGGCCCTCTCGTCTCGATCGCTCTGAAGGAGCGAATGTCCAAACGCGGACAAGGTGCCGTATGCCCCCTCACCAAACCACGGGGATTACAAAGCGAGCGGTGATTCCTCAACGCCGGTACCACAAAGCGGTCGTCCGTTGTTTACCACGGTTCCTCACAGGAGTGCCTCCGGCGGCAAGGGGGTGAGCCCCCCTGACCCCGACTGCCGTCGCACGTTGGGTTTGAGCTATGGACGCCGTCTCCGGCAGGAACGTCTTTCACACGGGCCCCCGCCGACCTACAGGTCGCGCGACCAGCCCCGCGTCCGCTCAACAGCCCGGTCCCAACGCTGAAGCCGCCGCCGACGCTCAGCCGCGGCCAGATCCGGCTTGAACTCACAATCGAGAACCCAGTTCCGCCGGATCTCCTCCCGATCCGACCACACCCCCGTCGCCAGTCCCGCCAGATACGCAGCCCCCAGCGCCGTCGTCTCCTGAACAACCGGCCGCCGGACCGTGACATCGAGAAGGTCAGCCTGATACTGCATCAGCCCATCGTTGCGGCTCGCTCCCCCGTCGACCTTGAGCGACGCCAGCTTCACATGCGCATCCTGCTCCATCGCAGCCACAACATCGCAGGTCTGAAGAGCCATCGACTCGACCGCGGCCCGCGCAATGTGCCCCTGCTCAGTCCCGCGCGTCAGGCCAAAGATCGCGCCGCGGGCATCGGGATCCCAGTGCGGCGCCCCCAGTCCTACGAAGGCCGGCACGAACGTCACTCCGCCGGAATCGGGAACGGTCTGTGACAGCCGCTCCACGTCGGCCGACGTCGGAATCATCTTGAGCCCGTCCCGCAGCCACTGAACCACCGCACCGGCAATGAACACCGCCCCTTCCAGGCAGTAGGTCGTCTCCTGCCCGATCCGCCACCCGATCGTCGTCAGCAGCCCATGGCTCGACGCCGACGCCTTCTTGCCGATGTTCATCAGCAGGAAGCACCCGGTCCCGTACGTGTTCTTCACATCCCCAACGTCAAAGCACGCCTGCCCGAACGTCGCCGCCTGCTGATCCCCCGCCGCGCCGGCGATCGGAATCGCGCGGCCGAACAGCTTCGGATCGGTCTCCCCGTAGACCTCACTGCAGGAACGGACCTCCGGCAGCATCGCCCGCGGGACGTTGAGGATCTTCAGCAGTTCGTCATCCCACTGCTGCGTGTGAATGTCCAGCAGCAGCGTCCGGCTGGCGTTGCTGACATCGGTGACGTGGACCTTCCCCCCCGTCAGCCGCCAGATCAGGAACGAGTCGACCGTCCCGAACAGGATCTCCCCCCGCTCAGCCCGGCTCCGCAGCCCCGGGATCGTGTCGAGCAGATGGGCAATCTTGGTCCCGGAAAAGTAGGCATCGACAACCAGCCCGGTCTTGCGGGCAAACAGGTCCGAATAGCCCTCGGTCTTCAGCCGGTCGCACACCGGCGAGGTAATCCGGCTCTGCCAGACGATCGCGTTCGCGACCGGTTTGCCGGTATCCCGTTCCCACAGGACCGTCGTCTCCCGCTGGTTCGTGACGCCGATCCCCGCCACATCCTCGATCTTCACCTTCGCGTCGCCCAGCGCCCCCCTGGCAGTGGCAAGCTGCGATTGCCAGATCGCCTCCGGGTCGTGCTCCACGTGGCCCGGCGAGGGATAGATCTGCGGGAACTCTTCCTGGGCCGTCGAGACAGCCTTTCCGTCGTGCCCGAACACAATCGCCCGACTGGAAGTTGTCCCCTGATCGAGCGCAAGGATCTGGCGCGACATGACGGCTCCACGAAGAAGAATCGACCCGGGAATGGTCCGTGGCGGCGAGCGTCCCCGTCAGCGGGTTCACGCCCGCCGCTCGCCGGCAGGCGAAGTCAGTCGTCAGCGGGACGGGGGCGATTGGCCCACTTCCCGTCGCGGTCGGCGCCGCTGACAAGGACCCCCTTCTGGTTCCAGCCCATGTGGGCCGTCACGTCGGCGGCGGCGTAGCGGATCGTCAGGCCGCAGCGGCGGCGGCTCGACTCGTTCGCCTCAGAGCCGTGGAGCAGGAGGTCCGAGTGCAGGGAGCACTCACCCGCCTGGAGGCAGTCGTCGACCGCATGGCCGTACTGCTCGGGGTTGTCGATCGTCTGGTTGAGGACGTTGTGCTCGTCCGGGTTGCTGGGACGGAACGTCATGTGGCCGTGGTGGTGCGAGCCGGCGATGAATCGCATACAGGCGTTCTCGACGTCGGCGTCATCAATGGCCAGCCAGACCGTGACCGCCTTGCTCGGCGAAAGGGGCCAGTAGCTGGCATCCTGATGCCAGGCGACCGCCTTGCCGTCGCCTGGCATCTTGCAGAAGAAGTGCGAGCCCCAGCCGACGACGTCTTCACCAAGGATGTCCTTGACCGCGGCGACGATCTTCGGATGGGTGAGGATGTCCCAGACCTTGCCGTACTTGAGGTGGGCGCTGCTGATGGAGTAGCTGTCCCCCCCGGCGGCGACGACCTTGGCCAGGAGGTCATTGAAGTAGGTGCGGATCTCGGCGATCTCGTCCGCGGAGTAGATCCGGATCGGGCGGACAAAGCCGAACTGGTTGTAGTGTTCGACCTGTTCGCGGGTGAGCGTTTTAGCTGCCTCGGCCGGACTCGGGTGGAACCGCAGGTCGCGTGGAATGGAGTCGAGAGCGGACTGATCGGGGGTGATCTGGAAAGTCGTCTGCATTGAGCACCGTGCGAAACGAAGGAGATGCGGTTAGCTTGCGGCCCACGTGCATAAACGTCAACGGATGGCTGGCGCAAGCTGGTCCGCGTCGAGGCCCCCCTCCCACCAATCCGCTGGCTTCGCAATCCCGGCGGATCAGGTGAGGGGGCATACGACACGGTGTCCGCGTTCGGACACGTCCTTCTTCAGACAGTTCTCGACGGCCAGGCCTCCGGCGGGCAAGGGGGGCGTGGCCCCCTTGCATCCCCCACCAGGGTAACCCCTGGCCCCGGTTCTTGGGCCGGCAATTTCGAAGCCCCTGAAGACGGTGACGGCCTACCAAAGCCAGCTGCGCACCACGCCCCACACGGGCAACAACAGCGCGACAACCCCAACCACCATAGGAATCACGATCGTCGGGTGGATCGAAACCAATAACCCCGGACGAGAACGCCACATCGTGATCTCCCGTTACTCCGGACGAGGCACAAGCGGAACGCTCACGAACGGAGCATCCTCCAGCTCCGAATAGAACATCGCCCCAGGATTCACCCGCCCCGCCTGCATCTCTCGAATGTGCGCCGCCGCGGGCGCCGTCCGGGCCAGGAGCGGAAACACCCCCAGCCACAGAACGGCCAGAACCGCCACCGCGGCCAGCAGGCTTACCCAGCGTCGGACCACTCCGCTTCCCTTCCTCAACACACTACGGCAACTCACGGATCCGCAGGTTCCGGAACTCGACCGGCGACCCCTCGGACTCCAGACAGAGGAACCCGCTCTTGGGATCGCAGCCGGTCCCGCCGGAGACCTCTTCGCCGTTGACCCACAGACGAACTTCGCCATTGATGGCGCGAACGTAATAGTGGTTCCACTCCGGCGTCCCCTTGCTCAGCTTCTTGCGGGGGAAGCTCCGCTCGCCATTCGGAGAGAGCGGAGGAAACGGCGTCATCTTCACGCCCACGGGGAACACATCGCCGTTCGTCGAGAACCAGTCCGCCTTCTTGCCCGACGCCGTCTCGTACTTCTCCGTGTAACCGTGATCGAGAACCTGGACCTCGATCCCCTTCGGAAGCTTGTTCGGAACAAGGGCGTCGATCGACTCCTTCGTCGCCCACAGGAAGACCCCCGAGTTGCCCGCGGGCTTGAGATGCCGCCACTCGACGACGAGTTCGAGGTTCGCGTACTCCTTCTTCGACCGGATGACGCCCACCGGCGTCCCCGTGCTGTGGATCACGCCGTCCTTCGTCGACCAGGTGTCGGGATTGCAGTTGGCGTTCACGAAGTCATCGAGCGTCAGCTCGACGAACCCGGGCGCCGTGCCATCGATCCCCGCCGTCTTGAGCGGCTCCTGGGCCGCCAGCGGAGCAGAGCAGAGGACGGCCAGAACGGGACAGGCCAACAGGGGAAACCATCGCATCATGGGTGCAGCTTTCCGGTGAGGGGCGAGCGCTGGACTTCAATGAACGAACGGTGGCGTAGCGAAGTATCAAGTGGCAGGGATCAAGTCTCAGTCACTGAGCGGGGCAACCGGTCTCAGGGGAGTTCGGCGAACTGGTTGTAGACCGCCGGGACGCCTCCCTTTTCGGAGTCTCCGTCGTGGACGTACAGGCCGTAGCGGAGGCGGAGCGATTCATCCTTCTTGAGATGAACCGGCGGCGTCTCGACCTTGCCGCCGCTGTACGATTTGTCGCCGAACGGGCTCATGGAGAAGAGGCCGTAATCCCGCACGTGGTAACGGGACTTGTGGAAGTTCTTCGGGCCGTCCATCAGCGTGATCCCAAACGTGCGGGAGCCGATCGGCCCCACATAGTCGACCCAGCTCGAGGTCTTCCCCCAACACTCCTTGGTCCCCTTAAGGCCGTCCGCGTTGACGACCGGCCCGCCGGAAATGCTCTCCCGCATGCTGTTCGGAACCCGGATGGCAAACAGCCCTTCCTTCGTGTCTTCGAACTCCACTTCCGGAACGGCCGCGGTGAGAACAAAGTCGAAGGCCATCAGGCGATTCGGAAAGATCTGGACCGTCGTCGTCTCGGTCAGGACCGGCTTCTCGTCGGCGCCGAGCCAGTGGCTCGTGTATCGCAGAACCGCCGGGTTCCCTTCGGCCTTCACGATCTCGACGCCCGCCGTGCGGATCGTCCCCTGTTCCGCCCAGAACTTGATCTTGT
Organism: Planctomyces sp. SH-PL14; assembly: GCF_001610835.1. Classification (NCBI taxonomy): domain Bacteria; kingdom Pseudomonadati; phylum Planctomycetota; class Planctomycetia; order Planctomycetales; family Planctomycetaceae; genus Planctomyces; species Planctomyces sp. SH-PL14. The sequence continues at coordinate 1,930,924 of NZ_CP011270.1, forward strand.
TGACCTCGTCGATCGAGAACCAGATCCCCTTGTGGTGCGGGTGGTCGTAGTAGAGCGGGCTCTTGCTGTTCTTCTCCGCGGGCGGGTTCTCGTTGATGAGCCGGGATACGGTCGCCTTGAGCGGAACAACGTCGGACGCCTGAACCCAGCCCTTCTTGTCCGGAACGTGAAGCTCGTTCCCCTTCACCTCATCGACCGTCAGGACTTCCCAGTAGGCAAGCTTCCCGACCACCTTGCCCCCGTCGCGGACCTCCGCCCCTTCGCTGACCACCAGGACCTTGTTCCCCGGCGCTCCGGGCTCGTCCGCAGGCTGGCCGATCTCGTCCTTGAGGATCTGGAGTCCCCCTTCGGCGGTCACGGGGAGGAAGAACGGCTTCTTCCACTTCGGCTGGTAGTTGAGGACGGTGAAGACCTCATCGCCGATGGTCACCTTGACGGTCTCCTGGCCTTTCGTCAGCCGGACCGTCTTTTCCGCGGCCTGCGCGACCGGGGCCGCCGCGACAGCGAGACCGAAAACGACAAACGTCAATCGGGCGATGAGAGTCATAGGTGGGAGTGGGCTGGGGAAGGTGGGGCGTGCGAGCGGGTGGTCGACGGCCGGGTGCTGATCGCTGAGGGCGGACAGACTCGACTCAGTCCCCGTGCAGTTTGCGGAGGCGGGCGGAGGTTCGCAACATCCACTGGATCCGCTCGAACTCGTCGAGCCAGTCCTGAACGACGGCGCCGGTCAGGTCGTTGTCGACATTGAGTCCCGTCGAGCAGGCCGCGCCCGCGGTCGCTCCCACGACGGCGCGGTACTTCGAGATCGTCCGGTCGCCGTATCGGCCGCAGACGTAACCGTCTTCGCTGAGGAAGAGGACCGTCGGGACCCGCGCCCCGCCGCAGGTCTGGAGTTCGGAGGCCAGGTCCGGGTTGTCGTCCCGGTCGAAGTAGCGGATCTGGAGGGTGGGGGTCTGTTCGGCAAAGCGTTCGAAGATCGGGCACTGGTTCACGCAGTCGCCGCACCACGTCCCGGCGAGGACGAGGATCTTCGTTTCACGGACGAAGCTCTTGAGGAGTGCGACCTGGGGTGCGGTGAGTTCGACGCTGCGATGAAAGTCGGTCCAGCGGGCCCGTTGATCGGCGGTGGCGTAGCGGTCGAGGAAGCCGGCGTAGGTGTGGCCGGATGTGAATTTGGTGGCGTAGTCCACGACGAGCTCCAGTTGGGGTTTCGGGGGACCCGGACATCATGGTGACCTCGGAGCGGAAGGGCAAAGCCGCGCGGGTCAGGAACCGTCCTTGCCGGGGCGACTCGTTAGCTCAAACCCAACGTGCCACGGCAGCCGGGGTCAAGGGGGTCTCACCCCCTTGCCGCCGGAGGCACTTTCACGAGGAACCGTAGTAAGCAACGGACGTCCCCTTTGTGCAACCGGCGTCGAGCACTCACGACTCGCTCTGAAACCCCGCGGGTTGGTGAGGGGGCATACGGCACGGTGGCCGCGCTTGGACATTCGCTCCTTCAGTGAGACCGAAACAGGCCAGGCCTCCGGCGGGCAAAGGGGCCTTGCCCCCTTGCATCCCCCACCAGGGGTGACCCCCTGGACCCCGGTTGACCTGTCCATCACGCTGGCCTCGGTCCCCCCCGTGTGCCAGACTCCCGCCACCACCCTCCCGGGATCACCGCCATGAGCCTCGTCGAACTGCTCCTCTATCTCCTCGTAGCAGGCATCTGCGGCTCACTCGGCCAAGCCATCACCGGCTACTCCCGCGGCGGCTGCCTCGTCTCCATCGCCCTCGGCTTCATCGGCGCCCTCCTGGGCATGAAACTCGCCTCGATCGCCGGCCTCCCGGAAATGTTCACCGTGACCATCGGAAACAAATCGTTCCCGATCGTCTGGTCCATCATCGGAGCCGCACTCTTCGTCGCCATCCTCGGCTTCCTCACCCCCCGCCGCAGGATCGACTGACTACCGTCCCCGCCCGAAACCCCGCCCCGGATCCCGCCCTCCCTGAGTCGAAAGCCGCAGCCTTGGAGCGCACTGAACTGACACCGGCCACCCAGGCAGAACTGGTCCGTCTGGTCGACGAAAATGCCCAGGGCCCCAAGCGCCCGCTCTGGCCCGTCGGAGGCCGGACAGCCCTGCGCTACGGCGGCGGCGCGGAACCCCACCGCCCCGGCATCACGATCAGTACCGCCGAACTCACCCGCGTCCTCGACTACCCCGCGCGCGACATGACGATCACCGTCGAAGCGGGAATCACGGTCGCCGCCCTCCAGGAGACACTCGCCAAAGAAGGACAGCGGCTCCCGATCGATATCCCCCAGCCGCAGCGGGCCACGCTCGGCGGCGCCCTGGCCACCAACACCAGCGGCCCCGGCCGGTTCGGCTCCGGCACCTTCCGGGACTACGTCATCGGCATCTCGGCCGTCGACTCCACCGGCCGCCGGTTCTCCGCCGGCGGACGGGTCGTCAAGAACGTCGCCGGCTACGACTTGTGCAAGCTGCTCGTCGGGTCGCTCGGCACGCTCGGCATCATCACCCAGGTCACGCTGAAGGTCCGCCCCACTCCCGAAGCCCGCCGGATCGTCTGGGCAGTCTTCCCCGAACTCCGCTCGATCGCGCCGGTGCTCGACCGCCTCGTCACCAGCGAGACCCGCCCCGCGGCCATGGAAGTCTTCAACTCCAAAGCGGCCCGGCACATCGTCCGCGAAGCCCGCCTCTCCCTCCCGGCGGAGCAGCCGGTCCTGGCCGTCGCCTTCGAAGGGACGGTCCGCGAAGCCGAATGGCAGGCCGCCGCCCTCCAGGGAGAACTGCACCCGTTCCAGCCCGTGGCGGCGGAGACCCTGACCGACGAACCGGCGGCCGAGCTCTGGCTCGCCATGACCGAATACCAGTCCGCTTCGGATGACCCACTGACCTTCCAGGCCAGCCTGCTCCCCTCGCACACCATCGAGTTCTGCGACGCCGCCTCCGCCCAGGGAGTCGCCGTGCAGTCGCACGCCGGCAACGGCGTCGTCGTCGGACATCTCCCGGACCGCTGCGCCACCGTCGAATCCGCGGCCCTGGCGCTCCGGCCGCTCCGCGAACTCGCCGAACGGCACGGCGGCCACCTGACGATTCTGAACTGCGACGAAGCCTGGCTGGGCCGCCTCTCAACCTTCGGCCCCCGCCGCGGCGATCGGGACATGATGGACCGCGTCCGCCGGCAGCTCGACCCGCTGGGCCTCCTGAGCCCCGGCCGCTTCCAGTAACGCCACCGGGGAGGGCGAGGCTCCCGCCGAGCCGCGCCGGTGAATCCCGCTCCCGCTGCTTGCTCAGCGCCGCGCAGAAGATCGGACTTCAATCAGCGGACACAAGCCACCAGCCGCCATCGACTCAACGGCCGCGCCCCAGTCAATCGATCAACGTCAACCGATCAGTCCCCCGGCGGGCCGCGGCGGATGATGCACATTCGCCCTTTGTCTGCTAAAACTCGCGCCTGATTTGAACCCGGTCCCAGTTCGGTTTTGAGGAAGACGTCCGATGAGTATGGCGATCTCGTCCGTGCACGCACGGCAGATTCTTGACAGTCGCGGTAATCCTACGGTGGAAGTCGATATCGAACTGGAAGACGGCACGATCGGACGGGCCGCCGTTCCCAGCGGCGCCAGCACCGGCGCTCACGAAGCCTGCGAACTCCGCGACGGCGACAAGAAGAAGTACGTCGGCAAGGGTGTCGAAAAGGCGGTCCAGAACGTCAACGAAGAACTCGCCGACGTCCTGTTCGACATGGACGCCTTCGACCAGGGCGCGATCGACAAGGCGATGATCGAGTGCGACGGCACGCCGAACAAGTCCCGCCTCGGCGCCAACGCGATCCTGGCCTGCTCGATGGCTGCCGCCCACGCCGCCGCCCGCAGCTGCTACCTGCCGCTGTTCCGCTATGTCGGTGGCGTCGCCGCGACCCGCCTGCCGGCCCCGATGATGAACATCATCAACGGCGGTGCCCACGCGAACAATCCCATTGACTTGCAAGAGTTTATGGTGATGCCCCTGGGCTTCGACAAGTTCTCGGACGCCCTCCGCTGCGGCACGGAAATCTTCCACAACCTGAAGA